>JBBIUW010000199.1:0-5586 GCA_037440045.1 Sphingobacteriaceae bacterium | reverse complement strand
TTGTATAATTCAGAAACTGTAAATATAGCTTCACTTTTAGTTTTATTTAATTTAACCGATTTAATAGAGCCTTTAAATATGATTTCATATTTAGCTATTTCTTTTTCATTTAGTTGTGTGATAGGACATTGACAGGCTATTGACACGTAAGTAGTGAAAACAAGAAGGAATATGGTTATGATGTGTTTCATATAATTTTCACACTTTCACTCAACTACGCTCAGTGTGACTATATCATTTAGATGTTTATATTTTTTACAAATTGTAATGTTGCTTCTAATTCCTGATACATAATTTTATCATCATTAATAAAAGGAATTTGTTTTCTAAAATCAGCTAATAGGCTTTCTATTTTAGGAGAAGACTTTAATGGTCTTCTAAATTCAATTGCCTGTGATGCGTTTAATAATTCTATCGCAAATAATTTTTCCACATTCTCAATTACTTTTCTGCATTTAGTAGCAGCGTTAGCACCCATACTCACATGATCTTCTTGTCCATTACTAGATACAATACTATCAATACTTGCAGGAGTACATAATTGTTTATTTTGACTTACAATACTAGCAGCAGTATATTGAGGAATCATAAAACCTGAATTTAAACCTGGTTTAGCAACTAAAAATGCAGGTAAATTACGAATACCTGAAATCAATTGATATACACGTCTTTCAGAGATATTGCCAATTTCTGCAATAGCAATAGACAAGAAATCTAAGGAAATTGCTAATGGTTGTCCGTGGAAGTTACCACCACTAATCACTTCATCATCTTCTGGAAAAACCGTTGGATTATCTGTTACAGAATTTATTTCTGTTTCAAATACGGAGGATACATATGCTGTGGCATCTTTAGTTGCGCCATGAACTTGAGGAATACAACGGAAAGAATATGGATCCTGAACCTGAATTTTTTTCTGAGCTAAAATTTCACTTCCATTCAAATTTTCGCGAATAGCGCGAGCCGTTTGTAATTGCCCTTTATGAGGGCGGATGATATGAATGTTATCTTTAAAAGGCTCTATTCTGCCATCAAAACCATCTAATGAAACAGCTCCAATTAAATCTGCTAAAGCATTTAATTTATTTGATTTTAATAAACACCATACTCCATAAGCACTCATGAACTGAGTACCATTTAATAACGCTAACCCTTCCTTTGATTTTAATTTAATAGGTTCTAATCCTAATTGTTTTAAAACAACAGAAGCTTGATATTTATTTCCTTGGTAATTTACTTCACCCATTCCTAATAATGGTAACGACAAATGAGCCAAGGGTGATAAATCACCTGAAGCGCCTAGAGAACCTTGCTCGTAAACAATTGGATATACTTTATGATTGTATAAATCGATTAAACGTTCAACTGTTTGTAATTGAACAGCGCTTTTACCATATGATAAAGATTGAATCTTTAATAACAACATCAAACGAACAATTTCAACAGGTACTTCATCCCCCATACCACAGGCGTGAGACATGACTAAATTTGTTTGTAATTGTTCTAATTCATTATCAGGAATAATAACATTGCATAAAGAGCCAAAACCTGTATTGATGCCATAAATAGGTTCTTTTTGAGAAGCCATTTTTTTATCAAGGTATTCGCGGCAAGCTGTAATATCTTTTTTTGCTTTATCAGATAATACCAAAGTTGCATTGGAATCAATGATATGTTGAATATCTTTTAATGTAATTTGTTTATCTGTTGAAATTGAATAAGTCATATATTTTTAAATCTTGTAATTATCGTTGTTCACTAGTAGCGTTGTCTTTATTAATATTATTTAAATTAAACACAATTGGATATTTGGTTTTGTATCGAATAGCTTTACCATCCTTTTTTCCAGGTTTCCATTTAGTTTGTCGCATAATTCGTAAAGCCTCTTGAGTACACAAATGATTAAATTCTTTTTCAACAACTACATTACTGATAGTTCCATTCGGTTCCACAATAAAACTCATTACAACAGTTCCTTGTAAATTCTGACGAATAGCCAAATCAGGATATTCCAAATTACTTAATACAAATTCTCCTAAAGCCTCTTCTCCTTTATAATATTCAGGTGATGAATCCGCCATGTTGTATATTACAAAACTTGTATCAAATGCTGCTATTTCCTTAGGAATTACAAAACCTCTGGCTTTAGTATATTTCTTATAGGTATCAGGACTAAATTTAAACACCAAGAAACTTTGTGAAGCTACGTTTACATTCCCTATTTGAGCTGGAGTAAAAATAAAGTATCTTAATAATCGCTTTGCTTCAGTTTTAAATTCTTCTGCATACTCTTGCTTAAATTCGATATCTTTTACCAAACCATTAGAAGAAACAGTAAAATATATAGCCACATCCTGACTGATGTTTTTCTTTAATAAATTTTCAGGATACATTACCTGAGATTGAAAAACATATTCCACATCTAATTTACCACCAACAGGTTGTGCAGGTTTATCAACGACATTTTCAATTTTTTCTTGAGAAAATGTATTAACCGAAATAAAAGAGATAGAAACCAATAATAAAGTACTAAAACCTTTTTTAAAATAGTCTTCGACTCCGCTCAGACTGACAGAAATAATTAATCTTTGTTGATTCATTTTTTTTGTGCTTTTAAAAATCGTTGTTTACCGCTCATGTCGGTTAAAATCTCTGTAAAATTAAAGTTTTTACTGTCATTTGCATAGTTTTTTATATCTATTGCATATAATGGATTTAATTCAAAAAATAACCAGCCATTTCTTTCTAAAAGCTTGTCACACAAGTCGATGATTCGTTTATAAAAAACAATAGGGTCATTATCTTCTACAAATAATGCCAAATGAGGCTCGTATTCCAATACTCTGGTATCCATTTGTTGAGCTTCTGAGTTTAAAACATAAGGAGGATTACTGATTATGAGTGATAAGTTTTGAGCGATGAGTGATGAGGTGAAAGGAGATAAAATATCTTGCTTTATAAACACAACATCTACATTATGTTTTAGCGCATTGGATTTAGCTACTTCTAATGCTTGTTCAGAAATATCAATTCCAAAAACTTTTGTTTGAGGTAAATGTTTTTTTAGTGAAATAGGAATACAACCAGAGCCTGTACCTATGTCTAAAACACTGATTAACTGATTCTTATTTGCTTCATGTTTAATTATCAAATCAACTAATTCTTCGGTTTCGGGACGAGGAATTAATACAGCATTTGACACATTAAATACTAAATCATAAAAGTATGCTTCTTTTAAAATGTATTGTATGGGAGTTCCTTTTTTTAATTCAATACCTGCATTATAGATATTAATTAAGTTAGATTGATTAATATTTTCCTGAAAATGCTGTTTTACCTGTTGTTTTGAATAATTTAAATATTTTTCGCACACCAACTCAAAAATAGAATATAGCTCCCCTTCATCATAGATAGAGGATAGTTCATTTTTATAGAACTCGAATAAATCAGATAATTTGTTAGTGGCAATTTTCATTACTTATCATTCAATAATTTTTCCAAACCAAACATCTCATCACGTAAACTAGCTGCTTTCATAAAATCCATCTCTTTAGATGCTTTTAACATAGCGGTTTTTAGTTTAGCAATTTGTTTTTTCAATTCATCCTTACTCATATATTGAACAACCGGATCAGCTGCAATGCTTAATTCTTCTGGTTCAATATAAGTTCTTACTAATTTACCATCAACAGTTACTTCAACTCCTGAATCATTAGGTTGCAATAATGCTTTTTTACCAGCTTGAGTTGGTGTGATACCATTTTTAAAATTATACTCAATTTGTTTTTTTCTTCTTCTTTGAGTTTCTTCGATTGTAATACGCATACTATCTGTTATTTTATCAGCATACATAATTACCTTTCCATTAATATTTCGCGCTGCCCTACCCGATGTTTGAACTAAACTTCTCACATTTCTCAAGAAGCCTTCTTTATCGGCATCTAATATTGCTACTAAATCTAAACCTTCTCGTAATAAATTAATCCCAATTAATACATCAAACATACCAACTCGTAACTGACGTAATATCTCAACACGCTCTAATGTATCCACTTCACTATGAATATAACGACAACGAATTTGCAATTTAGTTAAGTATTTAGAAAGCTCTTCAGCCATTCGTTTAGTTAAAGTTGTAACCAATACGCGTTCATCTCTTTCAACAACCTTATGTATTTCTTCCAATAAATCATCAACTTGATTGCCACTTGGACGAACTTCGATAATTGGATCTAAAATACCTGTTGGACGAACCAATTGTTCTACAACGATTCCCTCTGCTTTTTCTAATTCATATTCTGCTGGAGTAGCCGATATATAAATACATTGATTAATTAACTGTTCAAACTCTTCAAACTTTAGTGGGCGATTATCCATGGCTGATGGTAATCGGAAACCATATTCAACTAAATTTTGTTTACGAGAAAAATCACCACCATACATCGCTCTAATTTGAGGCATGGTTACATGACTTTCGTCTATCATCATTAAATAATCTTCTGGAAAATAATCTAATAAACAGAATGGACGAGTGCCAGGCGCTCTACCATCCATGTAACGAGAATAGTTCTCAATACCACTACAATAGCCCAGTTCGCGCATCATTTCCAAATCGTAATTTACACGCTCTTCAATTCGTTTAGCTTCTAAATCTTTACCTTGTGATTTTAAGAAAGCTACATGCTTTACCATATCATCCTGAATTTGCACCATGGCATTTTGTAATGTATCTGGAGCTGTAACGAAAATGTTTGCGGGATAAATTCTAAAATCTTCATGTTTTTGAATTATTGTTCCATGAAGAGGATCAAATGTTTCAATGGATTCAATTTCATCACCAAAAAAACAAATTCTTACAGCATAATCTGCATAAGATAAATTCACATCAACAGTATCTCCTTTTACTCTAAAAGTACTACGTTTGAATTCTTCGGTTGTTCTCGAATATAAAGCACCTACCAATTGATGTAACATTTTGTTACGAGAAATTACTTTTCCAACTGTTAATTCAATAATATTCTTTTTAAAATCAGTTGGATTACCAATACCATAAATACACGATACGGAAGATACAACAATCACGTCTCTTCTACCTGATAACAAAGCTGATGAGGCACTGATACGCAACTTTTCAATCTCATCATTAATCTGTAAATCTTTTTCAATGTAGGTTCCTGTAGTTGGCAAATAAGCTTCGGGTTGATAGTAGTCATAATAACTGACAAAATATTCAACCGCATTTTCAGGAAAAAACTGTTTAAACTCACTATATAGCTGTGCCGCTAATGTTTTATTATGACTTAAAATAAGCGTGGGCTTATTTACTCTTTGAATCACGTTAGCTGCAGTAAAAGTTTTACCTGAACCAGTAACTCCTAAAAGCACCTGATGTTTGGTATTCCCTTTTAAGCCATCTACTAATTCTTTAATTGCAGTTGGCTGATCGCCTGTGGGTTGAAATTCTGATATGAGTTTAAATGAAGAAATTAAAAGTGAAGTCTTAAAAGCTGTATATAATGAACATGAAAGAATAAATGGTACTGGTTATCCACAAGGATTAAAAGGAGAGAAGATAAGTAAATATTC
>JBBIUW010000198.1:0-5592 GCA_037440045.1 Sphingobacteriaceae bacterium | reverse complement strand
GCCGATAAATCATTTTCGTATCAATATGCCTTGGATAGTGATCCTACTAATTGGCAAAGCATCGGTTTTTATTCACTCAGTAAAATTAATTTCAATAACCAAACACCGGGCACCATATTACATATTAGATACGCTCCAATTGGTAGCACAGGCATGGGAGCATATAGTAATTCAAAAAGTATAATGGTAGTGTAGTTTAATTGTTCTTTTCTTTTTATTTTTTTATTTATGTTTTATCCTTCCTTTATAAAAAATCCTTCTACTATTGTAGAGGGATTTTTTGTTTTAAAATGCTACGAATTGTAGCTAAAACTAAATGATGTATGAATTAATTTCAACTTAGAACAAATTTATTACTTTTTGCAGCCAAAAAGTAAACTAAAAGCTTTTGATTTTGTGAAAGGCAATTCCTGCGGACCGCTGATAAAAACAACCCGCTTGCGCATGCTTGCCCTGCCTTGTTTTTACAGCTATTGCTGCACAAAATCAAAGTATCATCAACGAAGCAATTAAGACATTCTATAGATATAGATGAATAGTTAAACTTCGTTGTGAATAAACGGCATTTTAAAATTTTGCGTATAAATCAAGCAGCATCAAATGCGCTGGCATGTGCCAAGATAATTTGGGCTGTTCGCGAAGCGCTTTCAAATTATCAGATTGATGCTGCGCAGATTTTAGCTAAATTTTAATGAGACTTGATTTTTTTGTCAACTTTTTGTATCAAGACAAAAAGTAATTTCTTTTTGATCAACAAAAAGAAGGCATCTGTCTTTTTGTAAAAGCTATTTTAGTCAACATAAATTATGTATATAAATCCTCCCCCTGACCCCCTCCAGAGGGGGATAAGATTAGTTCAGAGACGAGTTTCCAGAATTGGGTGGGAAAGCGCTTCGTAATTTTTGAGTAAAATTTAAGTAGCGGTTGTCCCGATAGCTATCGGGATTTCTTTGCATACTTTCTTTGTATGGCAGACAAAGAAAGTATGATATAGATAGGGAATATAACATTGGGCACTTTGATCTATTAAGAATTATTTGTTCAATGATGAGCTTATTTGTATATTTATTTTATAGATTTATAAATCACCCTCATTAAAGCATGCTAAAGCTGATCATAGTCATTTTTTTTTCATGTCAACTGCTTTTTGCTTTTAGCCAAAATACCAACGATAGTTTACGAAGTGTTGAGTCAGCAACTAATTTATCAGATACTATTTTCTATAACAAAAAATGGGATCCAACATCAAAAGAAGATGCCATGTATTACCGTCTCATTACATTTGATGGTAAAAGTGACTATTTAGTAAAAGATTATTTTATGAATGGCACTTTGCAAATGGAAGCGCATTGTAAAAGTATTAACCCCGAAATTAAACAAGGAGCCTGTACCTATTACCATCCTAACGGCAAACGCAAAGCAGTAGGTAATTATAGTAATGATAAAGCAGTGGGGGTATGGAATTATTACGGACCTCGTGGATTAAATATAGATAGCAAAGATTTTAGCCCAATAATTGCGTCTTCTTATGACAGCAGTTCATGGGTTTCTCAAAATCAATCGTCTCTTTTAGTTTGCAACATTAACTACCGTTTTAAAATTAACGAAGGGCAAATTAGTAGCGGTCATGGTTTAGGACTAGAATTGGGTTTTAACTTTGGTTATTTTATTTCTCAAAAGCTATTGCTTGCGCCTTTTGTTGGAATTGGCATGAGAGATATATTTTATCCTACCCGCTTCAGCTCATCTTATGTAAATGATTTCAATGCTAATTTTAATGGTTCAAGCATGACTGGTAATGATTCTATTGCAGTTAACTACATGGCCTCTATAATTAACGACAAGCAATATTACCACGAACGAAACAGCTATGTTGGTTTAATGATTAAGTTACCATATAAGCACATGCCAATTATAAAAATATACACAGGCGAAAGTAGTTTAGCATATAAAACCCTTGATGAGAAAATACAATTAAAACCTTATGTTTCAAGCGACAAAAAAACAGATAATGATTACTTTGATATTAATCGTAAAATGAATTGGGGTCTTGAAGTATTTTTATATAATGGACACACGCATGTACGCAATTATGAGAGTCAATATTTATCTGTAGCAAATCGCAAACGATTAAAATGGTGTACAAATGCTTTAGCACTTAGTATATATGTTCAGCAATTTGATGTTTACCATTCGCACTTTAGTTTCTCAGATGGTTATCATGATGTTGATGTTCCTATGACTGCTTTTATGAATGAATCTTTTATGAATAAATACAAAAAAGATTATTTTGTTGGCTTACGTTTATCTTATGGAATTTTTTAATACTTAGTGCTGATTACAAGCATTAATGCTAAAGTACTAAAGTGATGCGTTTCAATTAATATTATTCCTTCCCCAAAGTTTAATTTGGTTTAAGCTTATAAAAAAAGTAACTTCAATATATGAATACATCTATCAGCATCGCACAATACGAATTACAAACTACATGGTTTGTAAACGAAACTAACAGCATCAGCGAAACACAATCCATGCAACAACCTGCCGGCAATTTAAATCCTATCAAATGGGTAGCAGGGCATATACTTAATACACGTATGATGTTAGTGGGTTTAATAAATGGCACGGGTCCTAACCCGCAATACAGTCCTTTGTTTGGTAAAGGCTCAACCGGAAAAGTGGATGAGAGTTTTCCATCATTGGAAGAAATAAAAACAAAATGGCAAGAGGTAGCTGTAGAGTTAACAACGGCCATTAAAAACATGTCGGAAGAACAACTAGCTTCTCCTCCTCCATTTCAAACCTCCATACCAGATAAAACCTGGCATGGCTTAATTGTTTATTTAGCAGCGCACGAAGCGTTTCATATAGGGCAATTATCAATTCTAAAAAAATTGGTGTAATTACCAAACAAAAAACCCTGATGTATCAAAACACATCAGGGTTTTTATATTAAACTCCATTTACAATCAACATCCACCAGAACCTATAGTAAACACAAAATCTTGTTTAACTTTTACACCATTGTTATTTACAGCTGGTTTCCAATTAGGCATATGATTTATTAAATCTAATAGTAACTGATCTGTTTTTGCGTCGCCCCATTTTTGTGAGCACTTAGCATTTATCACTTCTCCACCTTCGTTTATAGTAAATTTGATAATAGCACCCTTAAAATCGTTTTGTTTTTTTGCAGGAAGTTTACTGTAACTATTTTGCTTCAAATACTTTATGAGCTGTTCATGTCCACCAACAAATTCCGCTTCTGTTTCAGGAATAACGGTCATTTCCACATGCATGTCGCCATTCTCTAATTTACTTTTACCAATATCACTATACATATACTTCACATGAATGATCATATCAGATTCTAAATCAATGGTATTTAAAATATGCTTTTGCTCAGGCGTTAACTTCTCGGTTAAGCCTTTTGCCTTTAGCAATTTACCTGCACAAATACCCGAAATTTCAACAGAAACATAACCACTAATCCAATTAGTTGGATAGCCCGAAATTATATCGCGTACTAATTTGGCATCGGTAAACTGAGATTTTTTTATGGGACGCTTATACGTTCCATGCACTTCATAGTTAAGCTCTCTAACTATATTATTTGGAAACACATCCTGTGCGGATAATTTAAAACCACCAAACAAAAATGTAACCGCTATAAGAATTATACTCTTTTTCATAACTACCTTTTTAATTAACACTACAAAATTAAGTTGAATTTAAACCATAAAGTGTTACCAAGTAGTTATTGAGTTGTTAATGACTTGTTAATGTACTTTATATGCTTTAAAAATGGTTACTTTTGAATAAGAAAATGTCACTCCATAAAACTCATATATTTATCGCGCTCTCTTCCATTGCCTTATTCATTGTGCTTATCATACAAGTAAATTGGATATTGGAAACAGCACGTATTAAAGAAGAGTTATTTAATGAAAAGGCAAATATTATTTTAGCAAGAACAACCGACGCTCTGCTCTCTGATAAAAAAACATCTGAAAATTTAAAAACCTGTGTTGGCAATCATGAAATACATCAAATAGATTCGCTACTCAACTACTACATGAATTTTTACAATTTTCATATCAAGTATTCGTTTGAGGTTGTAAAACCAGAAGTTCTTGCCTTTAAAGACATCAGTTATTCAACAGCAAATTTACATCCTGGCCAACCTGCTTGTTATCAAAAAGGATTAGAGATAGAAGCCAACAAACATGGTTGGGAACTAAAATTAAACTTTCCAGAAAAACAAAAATTTATAATTGCCGAAATGGGAGCTCAGTTTGCAACTTCGGTTATCTTAATTATCGTGGTTTTAATTTTGTTTTTAAAAACTACCTTTTCATTGCTTCGCGAAAAGAAAATATCAGAACATACTACAGAGTTTTTAAACAACATGACACATGAGTTTAAAACGCCCTTAACCAACATTTCTTTAGCTAGCAAAATGATAACGAAAGAGGGCAACATAAAACATGAAGAGAAAATAAAACAGTACACAGACATCATTCATCAAGAAAATGAAAAATTAAGATTGCAGGTAGAACAAGTGCTAAGCATGACCGCCCTTGAGCGAGGTGAGATTCCTATTCAAAAAACAGAGATAGATGTACACCAGCTCATAGCCGACTCAGTAAAATATATGAACCTGCAAATTGAAAATAAACAAGGCACAAGTCACATTATTTTAAACGCACAACAACATATCATCACTGGAGATAAAACACATTTAACCAATGCCTTATGCAATTTGATGGATAATGCCATTAAGTACTCTCCAAAACATCCAGAAATCACCATCAATACATATAATAAAGATAAAGAGTTGGTGATAGAAATTTCTGATAAGGGAATGGGGATTGATAAAGAATATAAAAGCAAAGTGTTTGACAAATTTTTTAGAGTACCTACACATAACATACACAATGTGAAAGGGTTTGGCTTAGGCTTAGCATACATTAAAAAAATTATTGAGTTACATAACGGTTCTATCGAATTACAAAGTGATACAAGCCCAGAACATAGTGGAACAACATTTACCATAAAATTGCCTTATGCCTAAAAACAAGCTACATATACTTTTAGCAGAAGATGATTTGAATTTAGGTATTCTATTAGTGGATTATCTGGAAACAGAAGGCTTTACAGTGAAACTTTGTAAAGATGGCTTGTTAGCTTTAAAAGCCTTTCAAACTAGTGCATACGACTTATGTTTATTAGATGTGATGATGCCAAATATGGATGGCTTTTCATTAGCGAAAGAAATGCGATTAAAGGACAAACAAATTCCTATTATTTTTATTACAGCCAAATCATTAAAAGAAGATAAATTAAAAGGCTATGATTTAGGAGCTGACGATTATATCACTAAGCCATTTGATGAGGAAGAATTACTTTGGAAAATAAAAGCCGTTATAAGAAGGGCACCTGCAAATAAAAAAGAACAGCATCAGGAAATTATTTTAATTGGTAACTATCATTTCGATTTCCATAAACAATTATTAACCTTCAATAAGGTATCCCATCGCATCACCGAAAAAGAAAGTGATATTTTAAATTATTTATACATGCACAGAAATC
>JBBIUW010000197.1:0-5628 GCA_037440045.1 Sphingobacteriaceae bacterium | reverse complement strand
CATATTGTTTTAACCCAAAATACCCCATAATTAAAGCAACAAACATTCCATCTAAAAATTTCTGAAAAGGTATTTGTTGATAGGATACAAGCGTGTCTTCTAAAATCTTAACAGACTTTACTTTGTCATTATTATCACCAGTTAAAAGTATAGCGGAGTAAAAACATTTTAGGTTAATTAATTTAATGATGTATTCACCATCGTCCCATATATTTTTAGCTAATTCAGATTCTAATTTTTGTTTTAAGAACTGCATATTTTCCTTGATATCATGCGGTAGAGTTTTATGATAATCGTCTCTAAAGAAAAATGCGTAAGAACTTAAATAGTGACTTGCTTGAACAGAGAATGAGAATATTTCAGGGATATTAATGTAGCTTTTCCAGAATTTTAAAAACGAACTGATACTGTTCATTTTCTTAACTTCTTGTAACATGGATTCGGTATTATTATTATTAACGTCTAATTGTAAACGTAATCCTAATATTTTAAAATACATGTCATCTAAGTAGTGAAAGCAAACATGGGCGTTATTTAAAAAATCTCTTTCTAAATCATCTAACTCTTTAATAGTACTTGGTTTAAAAAAATCTGGATGACTTAAAAAACTTAATTCATAATATTTTCCAAAACGAGCTAATATATTAATGGAGTTCGATTCGTGGTTTGTGTATTGATTAAAAAAAGCTAAATCTTTATTAGCTTGTGATTTAGAAATATTCTCTTTCCCTTTAAAAAATAAATTTTCTCTTAAGTATAAATAAATTGAATTCTTTATTTGTTCAAGCTCAATGTATTCTTTTACTTTTTTATGAAACTTGTTTGCATCTTTTGATTCAGTAATGAAACATTGTTGAGCAAAAAATTTAGTAACCTCAATTAAAGTCGTGTAATCTTCTATTTTTTCAGCAACATCAGATAGCCATTCCGCAATATCATTTGCTTTTTGTTTTTCTCCTTTGCTTAATAATTCTTCAATTGTTTGTAAATTATGTTTTAAATAGTTCGTGTAATTTCTACTTAAAAAGCCACTTAGTTTAAATGTATGATGAGTTAACTGAAGAAATTTCTTTTTTGTCTTTTCGGCAGAATCACCATATATCAATGCACATAACTCATCCGATTCATGGTGTTTTTTAGAATGACGAATGGTAGTTACTAATTTATAAGGTAAATCAGCGTTTGTGTTAAGTAAGTATTCAGAAAATTCTTTAAAGTGAAATTCTGATAACAATAAAACTTGTTTTTGGATACTAATCATGATTCTGTTTAAAGTTCAAAAAGATTTCCTTAAACCTAATTATAATGTTTTATTAATACAAGTATAATTTCAGAATTATTACAAATTCAATCACTCAAATAAATCCGTGTTTGGGATATTCCAATTGATGGAATTTATGCTTTTACTTTTTAAATACTCATTTGTTTTTGAAAAATGCTTACACCCGAAAAATGCACCGCCAGCCAAAGGAGAAGGATGAGCAGCGGTTAAAACAAGGTGTTTTTCTAAATCGATTAAGTTTATTTTTGATTTTGCAAAATTTCCCCACAATAAAAAGACACAATTTTGCTTTTCATCAGATATAAGTTTAATAACAGCATCTGTAAAAGTTTCCCATCCTTTTTTTTGATGACTGCCTGGTTCACCGGCTCTAACAGTTAAGGTTGCGTTTAGTAACAATACACCTTGATTTGCCCAGCTAGTTAAATTTCCGTGTTTAGGAATTGTAAATTCTACATCTGTAGCTAATTCTTTATAGATATTTGCCAATGAAGGAGGTGTTTTTATTCCATAATTTACAGAAAAACTTAATCCGTGAGCTTGATTAGGTCCGTGATAGGGGTCTTGTCCAATAATCACTACTTTCACGTTTTCAAAAGGAGTTAATTTAAACGCATTAAATACTTCTGATTTTTTTGGATAGATGATATGTGTTGCTCTTTCCTGTTTTAAGAATTCAATTAGCTTTTCAATATATGGTAATTTAAATTCTTGTTTTAATTTTTGATCCCAAGAATTTTGTATAATTTCTGTCGTCATATAATTGTTAATTGTTTGTCATTAAAAAAAACTGATTTTTCTCAGTGTTTTTTTTTGTTCTTAGCTAAATTACTATATATTTGTTTCTCTATTATTTAAAAATTGAAAATTATGAAAAAATTAGCTTTACTATCAGCTTTGTTAATTGCTTTTTGTGCATCATTAACTTCTTGCAAATCGCACGAAAAATGCCCTGCTTACTCTAAAGCTAATACTTCAATATCTGCTAAAAAATCTGTGTAATTTTTATGCTTTGGCATAAGCTTTCAGATATTAGTCAGTTAAACGACATTCAACTACTTTCAAAAGAACAGTCAAACCAAGGTGTGACTGTTCTTTTGTTTAAGCATAGTACGAGATGTTCTATTAGTTCAATGGCTTTGAGTCGTTTAGAATCTAAATGGGTTGATAATGATAAAATTCAAACCTATTATTTAGATTTATTAAATCATCGAGATATTTCAAATGAAATAGCTTCTTTGTATCAAGTAGAGCATGCTTCGCCTCAGGTGCTCTTAATTAAAGATGGTATGTGTATTTACCATGCTTCACATACGGCAATTAATGCAGCAGACATTTTAGAAGCCTCAAAGGCTTAATTACCAAATAAAATTTATTACTTGTTTTAAATCAGGATGCAAGCTTTTTGCTACAGGGCAAGTATAAGCAGCGTGTTCGTATATTTTTTTCTCTTTATCAGTGTAGTCTTTTTTAGGAAACGTAACGGTGATATGTATTTCTCCAATTCTGCGAGGATCTGCATACATAACTTTGGTAACTTCTGCTGTAGCACCGTCTACTGGAGTAATTCCGTCTTTCATTGCCACAATACCCATTATTGATATCATACAGCTTGCTAAAGCAGTAGCCACTAAGTCTGTTGGTGAAAACATTTCTCCTTTTCCGTGGTTATCTTTTGGGGCATCTGTGAAAATAGTGGTGTTTGATTGGAGATGAGTTGCTTCAGTTCTTAATTCTCCTAAATAGGTAACTTTGCTAGTAATCATGATTGTTATTTTAAGTCAAATATAATAAAGCATAGGGTATTTATTAATAAATTATTAGTTACTTTTGTTAACCATGATTAAACGTTTTTTATACAGCATTATAATTGTGTTTTTAAGTAATTTGTGTTTCTCGCAAAGTACTGCTCAGGCTGTTGCTAACGGACAAGATCCAAATGTGTTATACCGTAACGAAATGTCTTTTGGTGTTTTTGCTCATAGTCGTGGATTTGGTATTAATTTCATGAGAGCGCAACATGTTACGGGTACTCGTAAACGTTTGTTTGAAATTGAAGCTTTAAATATGAAGCATCCTAAAGAAATTAAAGTTTCGAGTAATGCGGATAATTCTAAAAAATTTATTTACGGAAAATTAAATAGTATCTTATTATTTAGAGGAGGTGTAGGTTATCAAACTACTATCTTTAAACGTTCAGATAGAAAATCGGTTGAAATTAGAACGGCTTATTTTGTTGGAGCCAATGTTACATTTGCTAAACCAAATTATGTGTTGGTATACCGTGAAAATGCTTCTGGTAATAAATATCAAGAATCTGTAAAATATGATCCCGAAGTACATACTATAGATAGTATATCAGGTAAAGGCCCACTAATTGATGGCTTGGGAGAGTTAAAAGTTTATCCTGGATTGTATGCTAAGGCAAATTTAAGTTTCGAATATGCTCCTTTTTCAAATAAAGTAAAGGCAATTGAAACAGGTGTTATTTTTGATTATTACCCCAAAGCATTACCAATAATGGCACATAATCCTGCTGAAAATTTTATTGTAACCCTGTATGTTGGTTTTGTGTTTGGTAAAAAATGGTTCTAAAAATGGAAAATTCTAACGAAAATAATATTGTTGAAAAACCTCGTAAGCCCGATTGGCTAAGAGTTAAATTACCAATAGGTGAAGAGTATTTAAAAGTACGTGGTATTGTTGCTAAGCATAAGCTTCATACAATTTGTGAAAGCGGTAATTGTCCTAATATGGGCGAATGTTGGGGAGCAGGCACCGCAACATTTATGATTTTAGGTAATATATGTACACGTTCTTGTGGTTTTTGTGCTGTTGCTACTGGAAAACCTAAGCCTGCAGATTGGGATGAACCAAAACGTGTGGCAAATTCTGTGAAGTTAATGGGTGTAAAACATTGCGTCATTACATCAGTAGATAGAGATGATTTAAAAGATGGCGGTTCTATTATTTGGGCCGAAACTATTAAAGCAATCAGAGAAATTAGCCCTGAAACTAAATTTGAATGTTTAATTCCTGATTTTGCTGGTAAGTGGGAAAATTTACAACGCATTATTGATGTAAAACCTGATATCGTTTCTCACAATATAGAAACGGTGAGACGTTTAACTGCCCAAGTTCGTATTCAAGCTAAATACGATAGAAGCATGGAAGTTTTAAAACGTTTGCATGATGCAGGTGTAAAAACAAAATGTGGTTTAATGGTTGGTTTAGGCGAAACTGAAGAAGAAGTACTTGAAACTATTGATGATTTAGCAGCTGTTCATTGCGATGTTTTAACTATTGGACAATATTTACAACCAACACCAAAGCATTTACCTGTTGCAAGATATGTGCACCCTGATGAATTTGCTAAGTGGAAAGAGATTGCTTTATCAAAAGGATTCAGATATGTTGAGAGCGGGGCATTAGTGCGCTCATCGTATCATGCCGAAAAACACGTATTCTAACCTTTGTATTTAAAATATTAGTCGCTTAGTTTTTTATAAGAATTATAGCTTAAACTTTCTAAATCTATTACATGAATTCTCTTTTCTCTATTCTTTTAAAAAATGCAATTATCTTAACAATTATAGTGCTTAGTTTAGTATTTGTATTTACTCAGTATATAGGTTACAAAGAAATACGTTATATTTTTGCAGGTACAGGTTTGTTGTATGTTATTGCCTCTTGTTATGAGGCGTATGCATTATCACAAATTAAAACTGAAACTCGAAAATTTATTTATTTCACGGATGGTTTTTTTGCAAAAAGATTTATTAAAATAATATCTTTTATATGCGTTGGTATTTTACTTTATGTTTCTCAAAGCATTATAAAATACATGGCTTTTTTGTGTTTTTTAATAGCTTTTACTGAAATAGTAGTTACTATTTGGAGAAAGATGAAGAATCTTTGTTTTGTAGCTTTAGAAGATGATAAACTAATTATCTCAACAAATAAAATAGATACGACGAGTGCAAAAGAAATACAAAAAATTGAAACCCGACATGGATTGACCTATTTTGTAAACTATAGTAAAAAAACAATTACCATTAGAACTGACATGATGAGCGAAAACAATGAATTTAAAAACAATCTTGCTGCATGGATTGCAAATAATAATTTATCTGATAAAGTTATAGAAGGTTAATCTTCTATTCCAATATGTACTAAGGCGTCGCCTTGATTAACAACAGGTTGATTGTTAATGCCCACAATATAACCATCTACCGTTGAATATATTTTATGTTCAACATTCCCAAACGGATTACAGATAACGCCTAATAAATCGTCTTTAGATACATAAGCCCCATTTACTTTGTTCATGTGAAATAAACCACTAC
>JBBIUW010000196.1:0-5632 GCA_037440045.1 Sphingobacteriaceae bacterium | reverse complement strand
AACATGAATATTGTTTTTAATTAATTCATGACACATCGCATCAAATTTTGGTTGATTAATACTTATGTGGAATGTTTCTTCATAAAAATCACCATCTTGGTAATAAGTCACAAGTGTAGAGCTTATTTGTTTGATCGTATTTCCGTTATCATTAATGTATTCGTACCCAACATAAAAGGAGATGAGTTGTGATAGCGGTAGTGTTTTGGTATATGAATCTTTAAAAATTAAGTAGCCTTTAGAGATTTTAAATTGGTTAGTACCAATGTATATACGCGTATATTTTCTTTCGAGATGTAACCAAAACAAACTAGCTATAAAAAATAAAATATACGCTGGTGGATATTTGTAGCCTTCTCCAGAAAGAGAAAAGGCACCGATTACAAAAAACACTGTAGCCATAATTTTTGAAGTGTTGTAATTTAAATTATAGCTTAATGCATCACTATAATCTACAGATAGTTTAGCTTGCATCTGACTGAGTAATTTTTGACGGCAGTTTAACTCTATGGCTCCATCTAAAGTAAATGTTTGATTTAAAAGAATAGATGTTTGAATATATAGGTCATTAAAGTTTGCTTTAAATTCCAATGGTTTTTCAAAAAAAGTTTCTATAACAACACTAAAAAATTCGTTGATATTAACTCCACCATATTTTCTAAAAATACTCGGTAATCCTTTTCTTAATTTATTGTATTCTTTTGCAGCACAGGCTAACCAACGCTTAAAGTAGTTTTCAAAAAAATAATCAGTTTCGGCTCCTTGAACACCATTAAACCTTAAAGCATGTCCAAATTCATGTAGCCCTAAATTTATTTTATCATCTGGGGTTTTATTGCCTAATTGAAAATCTTTCCAGCTAAAACACATAAAGCCACCTAAATTTGTTTCTCCTTTGTGCATTCTGCCAGTTTGTGGATTTTTATACTCTGATGGATAAACTAATATCTGACTGAAGTGAGAATAATCCCAAGTATCTAAACCAAAAGTTACCTGAACAGCTGCCGCAGCAATTTGTACGCTTATTAAGGGTGTAATAATAAGTCCTTGACGCCCGGTAATAGATTTAGAATCAACAAAAAATTGTACCCGATTAATAAATCGTGTTTTATCTAAGGAATTAAGTTTTTGATAATAAGAATGATTCTTATCTAAGAATGCTTTTATATCAAAATACTCTCTAATAGAAATAAGTTTTGATTAACTAAAAATTTCAATCACGTATTTAGGAACAATTCCTAAAGCTAAAGTAAAGATTGTTGTTAAAGCTAATAACAACACGTGTGATGTTTCCATCGTCACTTCTTGCTCAGAATCTTCTTGTTTGAAATACATTGCAATAATTACTTTGAAATAATAATAAACACCAACTGCAGAAGTTAAAATAGCTAAGATGATTAACCATTTAAATGTTGTTCCAATCATTACAGAGAAGATAAAATATTTAGCAAAGAAACCTGCTGTGATAGGAATACCAGCTAATGATAGCATAGCAATAACCATACAAGCTGCCATAAATGGATGGCGTTTTCCTAAGCCATTAAATGCTTCGATATTTGAGTTGTCTTTTGCTTTAGAGACATTATATAATACTGTAAATGCTGCAATTGAACCTACAGAGTATGCTAATGAATAATATAAGATAGCACTAACACTTGCCATTCCTCTTTGATTTGCTAAAATAGCCATTAACATAAATGCCGCATGGCTAATGCTTGAATATGCTAGCATACGTTTTACGCTTTGTTGAGTTGCTGCTGTAATATTTGAAACTACTAATGATAATGCAATAACTACTGCTAAAATCATACTCCAAGTTTCGTTTACGCCTCCAAACACTACTAAGAATAAGCGCATAAACGCAGCAAACGCAGCAGTTTTTACAATTGTACTCATTAATGCTGTAATTACTGTTGGAGAACCTTCGTAAACATCAGGAGCCCAGAAATGGAAAGGAGCAGCACTCACTTTAAATAACATAGCCACTAACACCATGACTACACCTGCGTAGAAAAACATTGGCAAAGTGCCTTGAGAATGAGAAATGAAAGAACGAATTGCCATTAAATCAAAACTTCCTGTAGCACCATAAATTAATGCGATGCCAAATAATAAGAAACCGGAAGCAAAAGATCCCATGATTAAATATTTGAAACCAGCTTCGTTAGATGCTAAATCACGTTTACGACTTGCGGCTAACACATACATAGGAATAGAAAGAATCTCAATGCCTAAGAACAAAGTTGTCATGTTACTGAAACCAGTTAACATAACTGCACCAACTAAAGCAAATAATACTAAAGCAAAGTGATCTGTAACATGATCTTGTTCGAAATAATCATTAGCTAAAATAAACCAAAAGAAAGCAGTTACTAAAATTACTCCACTAAATGCTAAAGCAACATTATCAAAACGCATCATGTTACCAAACATTTCAATATTGTAGTTATTATTCCATTCCATGAAATTAGTAACATAAGCACCAAGAATACCTATTAATACTAATGGATACAATAGTTTTTTGAATTTAAAAATTTCGGCCAACATGGCTAAAACCCCTAATCCGCTAATTATAAAAAGACCTTTCATACGTTTATTTTATGCTTTATGAATTATGATAATCGTAATTCGAAAATTATTTTTTGTTATTTAATGTAAGTTAAAATTGCTTTAGTTCCTTCTTCAGCTAAATCATTTAATGGTTTTGGATATACTCCAAATGCAATAATTGCAAAGCAAATGATATATAAAACCCATTTATCTGAACCTTCTAATGAACCAAATGCTATAGCTGAATCTTTTCTTTCACCTAACATAATTGCTTGATAGCTGCGTAACATGTAAACAGCTCCTAAAATAACTGTTAAACCTGCAAATGCTGCAACCCATGCCCCATATTGGTACACACCATTTATTAATAAAAATTCTCCAACAAAACCATTTGTTAATGGTAATGCAACTGAACCTAACATCACAATTAAAAATAACACAGCAAAGTTTCCATTCATATTTCTAATGCCTCCTAATTTTTCCATTTCACGAGTCCCTGTGTGACGCATTAAAATATCAGCAATTAAGAATAAACCAATCACATTAACCCCGTGAGCTAACATTTGCATGACTGCTCCTTGAATACCTTGTTGGTTTGCTGATAAAATACCTGCTGCAATTAAACCAACGTGAGCGATAGAAGAATACGCAATTAAACGCTTGTAGTCTTTTTGAACAATAGCAATACATGATGCGTAGAAAATACCGAACACAGATAAAGCAATTGCTAACCATCCCCACTCAGCTAATGCTAAAGGAGTAACTGGCATTAACCATTTAATTAATCCAAATGTTCCCATCTTTAACATGATACCTGATAATAACATAGTACCTTGTGTTGGAGCATTAACATAAGTATCGGGTTGCCAAGTATGTAAAGGGAAGATTGGCATTTTAATTCCAAATGCTAAGAAGATACACCAGAACACTACTGATTGTTGTTGTAAGGTTAATGACTTACCTGCTTGGTATAAATCTGTTACAGCCCATGATTTGATTCCTGTTTCAAATCCTGTGTGGTTGTATAAGTATACTAAACCAACTAACATGAATAATGAACCGAATAACGTGTAAACGAAAAACTTGAAAGTAATACGTCCGCGATTTTCACCCCATAATAAACAGATAAAGTAAATTGGAATCAACGCTAATTCCCAGAATACATAAAATAAGAAACCGTCGTTAGCAGTAAATACACCAACTAATGCCATTTGCATTAATAAGATTAATCCATAAAACGAATTTGGTTTTTCGTATGTAGAATTAAACGATGATAAAATAATTAATGGAACCAAGAAGGTTGTTAATAGTACCATTAACATAGATAAGGCATCAATACTTACTGCAAAGTGAATACCTAATGATTCAACCCAAGGGCAGTTTAACATCAAATCAGCACTTGCAGGATTGTGTTTGTATTGAAACAATACAGCTAATGATAAAATAAATTCTACAACAGATAATCCTAAAGCAACTGTTCTACTTGTGTTTCCTTTGGTAAAAAACACCAATAAGCTTGCAATAAGAGGTACAATGATTAATAATCCAACTAACATATCTTTTATTATTTACTTTTTAATACTACTTAATGAATGTGAAAAATAAAATGGCTATAATTCCTAATACCATTCCAAAAATATAAAATCCAATGTGTCCTGTTTGTACTTTACGAACCAAAGAACTCACTCCAGTTACAGCACTACCTACACCATTCACAATTCCATCTACAACTTGTAAGTCAATAAACTTATAGAATATTTCAGAAAGTAAATCTAACGGTTTACGAATGATTGCATCGTAAATCTCATCAACATAATATTTGTTGTAAATCATTTTTTTGATACCAGTTAACTTTTCATCTTTAGCTTCAGGTAAAATATTATTTTTTATATACACCATGTATGCGAAGAAAATAGTAGACAAAGCCGCTAATGTTGCTAAGCCCATTAAAATCCATTCTTTTTCATGATTTAAAATACTTGGATTTTTATGTACAATAATTGGGTCTAAATGATGGTGGAACCAATTTGTTGTTCCCCAGAATTCAGGTAAACCTAAAAGACCGCCTAATATTGATAATATAGCTAAAACAATTAATGGTATTGTCATAGTGCTTGGTGATTCATGTAAGTGATGTTCTTGCTCGTGAGTGCCTCTGAACTTTCCAAAGAAAGTTAAGAAGAATAAACGGAACATATAGAATGCAGTTAAAATAGAAGCAACTTGACCGAAGAACCATAATGTTGGACTGTGCTCATAAGTATGCGCTAAAATTTCATCTTTAGAGAAGAAACCTGATAAAAGAGGGAAACCACTGATTGCTAAAGTGCCAATAGCCATTACTTTTCCAGTGATAGGTAAATGTTTCCATAAGCCACCCATTTTACGCATGTCTTGTTCGCCACCCATAGCATGAATTACAGAACCTGCACCTAAGAATAATAATGCTTTAAAGAATGCGTGAGTAGTAACATGGAATACAGATGAACTGTAAGCACCAACTCCTAAACCTAAAAACATTAATCCTAACTGAGATACTGTTGAGTAAGCTAATACTTTTTTAATATCGTTTTGAAACAAACCAATCGTTGCTGCAAATAAAGCTGTTGCAACACCTACTACCGCAACAACATGAGATGCTCCTTCAGACATTGAATAGAAAATGTTAGAACGAACAATCATGTAAATACCAGCAGTAACCATTGTAGCCGCATGTATTAAGGCAGATACAGGAGTAGGACCAGCCATCGCATCGGGTAACCAAGTGTATAATGGTAATTGTGCAGATTTACCCATAGCCCCAATAAATAATAATAAAGCAATGGCAGTTACAGTTGCTTCGTTGCCTGTTGATGCAACTGAAAATACTTGATCGTAAGAAATGCTGCCGAAAGTGATGAAGATTAAAATGATTCCCATTAAGAATCCTAAGTCACCAACACGATTCATAATAAAGGCTTTTTTCGCTGCATTATTATAAGCTGTGTTTTTAAACCAGAAACCAATTAATAAATAAGAACATAAACCTACACCTTCCCAGCCCACAAACATAATTAGGTAGTTGTTGCCTAATACTAACAAC
>JBBIUW010000195.1:0-5674 GCA_037440045.1 Sphingobacteriaceae bacterium | reverse complement strand
GAGCAATTGTAAAATCTACAGAATTAGATGTTCGTTCTTTCGGTAAAATGAAATTATTTATGCACGCCGAAAAATTAGGTACAGAACCTTTAAATGATGGAGATGTAACTGTATTTGTTCGTTTAGGTTCTGATTACAATAATAACTACTACGAATATGAAATTCCAGTTAAATTAACACAACCCGGTTATTATGACCCAAATACGGATGATGGTAAATATGGTGTTTGGCCATCTGACAATGAATTTATTATTGATTTCGAGAAAATTACGTCTGTGAAAATTAACAGGAACGGAAGTACTGGAGGGATAGATTTAACAGCCATGCAACGCCCTTACTCCGAATCTGATGGAAATAACACGGTTACGGTTGTAGGTAATCCAAACTTAGCAAGTATTAAGAGTTTAATGATTGGTATTCGAAATCCAAAAGATAGGGGCGGATTACCGAAATGCGTTGAGGTTTGGGTAAATGAGTTACGATTAACGGATTTTGTGAACAAAGGCGGATGGGCTACCACAGGAAATTTACAAGCTAAATTGGCCGATTTAGGTCAGGTATCTTTAGCTGCTACTTATAGCAGACCATATTTTGGAAGTATTGAAAAGAAAATCAGTGAAAGAAGTCGTGAAACAAACTTTCAATGGGATGCGGTTTCAACATTCCAGTTGGGTAAATTTTTCCCAGTAAAATGGAAAGTTAATTTACCAGTTTATTATGCTTATGGCGAAACTAAAATTACTCCTCAATACAGTCCATACGATCCGGATATTAAAATTGAGAATCCTAATATTGACCCTGAGTTAAAAAAACAAATCAAGAAAAATGCACAGGATGTTACTGTTAGAAGGGGCTATAATTTCTCTAATGTAAGAATTGATGGGTTGAAAAAAGAAGGTGCTAAGCCTATGCCTTGGGATGTATCAAACTTCTCGGTAACATACGCATACAACGAAATTACACGACGAAATGTAAATATCGAAAATAGCGTTATCAAAACATATCGAGCTGCATTAGCCTATAATTTTGCCATTACAGCAAAAGCGTGGACACCCTTTAAAAAATCGAAATCTAAAATATTAAGTAATAAATGGTTGGCCCTCGTTAAAGAATTTAATATAACTCCTTTGCCAAGTCGTTTAGGATTTAATATGGACGTTAATAGAAGTTACAGCGAATTGTTAAATAGAGATATTACAAGTTTTTATACAGGAAGTTCAGATAACTTAACGAGAGCTCAGTTCAATAAAACATTTAACATGACCCGTAATTATGATTTACAATGGAACTTTACAAAAAATATTAAGTTTGATTTTACGGCTAATAATGATGGAAGGATTTTAGAACCGATAGGAAGAATTGATACTCAAGAAGAAAAAGATACGATTAAACAGCATTTATTGGCATTAGGTACAACAACCAGTTACCGTCATCAATCAAATATTAACTGGCAAATACCAATTAATAAAATTCCAATTTTTGATTTTGTGAATGCTACAGCAAAATATAGTACAACGTATACTTGGACTCGCCGTCCATTTGCACAAGAGTCTATAGGTAATACGATTCAAAATACCAACACTAAAAATTTAAATGGTACATTGAATATGTCTATTCTATATAATAAAGTACCATACTTTAGAAAAATTAATACAGGAGGCAAAAAACCAAAATCACCTGAAAAAGGAAAAGATACCACTAAAACCAAAGATGAAAACCCAGCTGGAGATATCTTAGAGTTTTTAGCAAGAGGGGTAATGATGATTAAACAAGTGTCGATGTCTTATCAACAAACTAATGGAACAGCATTACCAGGATTTAACCCTAGTTCACAGTATTTAGGAATGGATCCAAGTAGAGGTATGGCTCCAGGTTTTGGTTTTGTGAGTGGTTCAAACGATAGTATTTTAAGAAATTCAATTAATAATGGTTGGTTAGTGAAAAATCCAAATCAGAGTTTACCATACACCACAACAAGTACTCAAAATATTACTTATCGAGCTAACATTGAACCGCATGGTAGTTTAAAAATAGAGTTAAACGGAACTAAAACCTTTGGTCAAAATCAATCTACTTTTGTAAGATATGGAGGCGATTCATTGTTAGACAATGGTAATAGAGGCTATTTATTTGAAACGCCAAATAATACAGGTAACTATAGTATCAGTGTCTTTACTTTAGGAAAATCATTTAAAGATAAAGGAAACTCAAAAGATGGTTCATCTGCTTTATTTGAAGAGTTTTTAGCAGTGAGACAAGATGTAGCGGCTGAGTTAGCAGCAGCTAATAGTACAGGTATAGATCAATTGCTACCAGATGGTAAAGGTGGTTCTTATTATGATGGATATAGTAAAACCCAACAGGACGTATTATTGGGAGCATTTTACCAAACATATACAGGAGGTAAACTAAAAGGTGTTGGTACAGACAAAATGTTTAAACAATTTCCGTTACCAAACTGGACAGCAAGTTGGGATGGTTTAGGTAAGTTAAAATTCATGAAAAAATATTTCCAATCAGTTACATTACGTCACGCTTACCGTTCGATGTATACAATTGGTGGTTATGCCAACAACTTATTATTTGTAGATGCTAATGGTGATGGATATTCAGAGACTAGAGTTCCCGTTCAAAACTCTGTATTTAATGGGGTACAGCAATCTGCCAATTTTAATCCAAAATACACTATTCAGGGAGCTACAATTACAGAGGCATTTAGTCCTTTAATTAAAGTAGACTTTAAATTTAATAAACCTGGTTTATTAGCAAACTTTGAAATGAAAAAAGATAAAACCGTAAACTTAAATATTACAGGTCCTCAAATTATTGAAACAAAAGGACAAGAGTATATTGTGGGTATAGGTTATCGTTTTCCTAATTTAGTAATTAAGCAATTAAAAATTAAAGGACAACCATTGAAGAGTGACTTAAATTTTAAATTAGATTTGTCATACAGAAGAAACATGACTGTTATTAGACGTATTGTGGATGAAATAAGTACTCCAACAGGCGGACAAAATATTATTACTTTAAAAACAGCGTTAGATTATCAGTTAACACAAGCTATTAACTTACGTTTATTCTACGATTGGATTAAAACAACTCCTCAAACATCAAGCTCGTTTCCAACATCTAATATTAATGCAGGATTTAGCTTGAGATTTAACTTACAATAGATTTATTATAATTTCCGCTAGATTCTCATGTTAATTCGAGCGGAGTCGAGAACCAAAAAATGAACGAAAAATTAAGCATGGATGATTTAGGGCGATTAAGTTCAGATGAATTTAAAGCCTCAAAAAAAAACAGAATTATTCTTGTTTTAGACAATATCAGAAGTTTAAATAATGTTGGTTCAGCTTTTCGTACATCAGATGCTTTTTTAATCGAAGCCATTTATTTATGTGGTGTTACGGGAACTCCCCCAAAACCCGAAATTAAAAAAACAGCATTAGGAGCAACTGAAACGGTTTTATGGAAATACTTTAAAACAACTCAAGAAGCTTTTGATGATTTAAAATCCAAGGGATATTATATTGCATCCATTGAGCAAGCTAAAAACTCAATTATGCTTAATCAATTTAAAAAGCCAGAGCATCCATTAGCACTTATTTTTGGTAATGAGGTTTATGGAGTTGATCAAGATATAATTAATCAAAGCGATGCCTGTATTGAAATACCACAGTTTGGAACCAAACATTCTTTTAATGTTTCAGTAAGTATGGGTATTGTACTTTGGGAAATGTTGAGGTAAGATATGAGATTTGAGAGAAAAGACTGGAGATGAATATTTCTCACTTCTCATATCTATTATTCTCACATCTTAATGATACTTATTAAATACATCCCAGCTTTCTGTATAAGCCTTATACAATAAGTCAGTGTTGAGGTTTAAAGGAATATTATTTACATTAAAATACTGCTCTAAATCTTCGGTAGCTAAATTACCCGTTAAATCATCTTTGGCCATAGGGCATCCACCAAAACCATGAATGGCTACATCAAAACGTTGGCAACCACTTTTGTAAGCCGCATCAATTTTTTCTTGTGCTTTTTCTTTGGTAGAGTGCAGGTGTGCTCCAATTTCAACGTGTTTAAATTCGGGAATGATATTAGAAAATAAATAAGAAATGTTTTCTCGGTTTGACACCCCAATTGTGTCTGAAAGCGCAATAGTTTTTACACCTAAATCACTTAGTTTTTTTGTCCAATTAATAACAATATCGCTGTTCCAAACATCACCATAAGGATTTCCAAATGCCATCGAAATATAAACCACTAATTCTTTTTTATGTTGTGCGCATAAATTTTGAATTTCTTCTACACGAACTAAAGATTCAGCAATACTTGAATTGGCATTGCGTTGTTGGAACGTTTCAGAAATAGAAAAAGGAAATCCTAAATATCTTATTTCGTTAAATGAACAAGCATCTTGTGCTCCACGTGTATTGGCAATAATGGCTAATAATTTACTTTTTGTAGTACTTAAATCTAACTGTTTTAAAACATCAGCAGTGTCGTGCATTTGAGGAATTGCTTTTGGAGAAACAAAACTTCCAAAATCAATAGTGTCAAATCCAATATTTAAAAGTGAGTTGATGTATTTCACTTTTACTTCTGTAGGTATAATATCTTTAATGCCTTGCATGGCATCACGTGGACATTCAATAAGTTTCATTATAGTATATTTTGTTTAATAAGTTCTTTGTTAATTTTTTTAATTAAAGCTGGACCTTCGTAAATAAAGCCTGTATACAATTGAATTAAATCGGCACCAGCTTTTATTTTTTCAATAGCATCTTCGGGACTGTGAATACCTCCAACCCCTATAACAGGAAATGCATTATTAGATTTTGTTTTTAAATAAGCAATTACTTCTGTGCTACGTTTAGTTAATGGTTTTCCGCTTAAACCACCCATTCCAATTGCTTCAATTTCTGCTTTAGGGTAGGTAAGTGGATCACGAGCAATGGTAGTATTTGTAGCAACAATACCATCAATTTTAGTGGTTTTTACAATATCAATAATATCATCTAATTGAGAATCGGTTAAATCTGGTGCTATTTTTAATAATAAAGGTTTGCGTTTAGCTTTGGCATTATTAATAGACTGTAAATGGTTTAATAAATGAGTTAATGGTTCTTTGTCTTGTAACTCTCTCAAATTAGGAGTGTTAGGTGAGCTTACATTAACTACAAAATAATCTACAACATCAAATAATGCGTTAAAACAATATTCATAATCTTTTATTGCATCTTCATTAGGAGTTATTTTATTCTTTCCAATATTCCCACCAATAATAGTGTTTGATTTTTTAGTTTTTAAACGAATAGCAGCTTCATCAACTCCTTCGTTATTAAAGCCCATTCTATTGATAAGCGCATTATCATTAGGCAACCTAAATAAACGAGGCTTGTCGTTACCAGGCTGAGGTTTTGGAGTTAAGGTTCCAATCTCAATAAAACCAAAACCTAAAGACGCTAACTCATTAAAAGCTTTAGCATCTTTGTCTAAACCGGCCGCTAGGCCAACTGGGTTTTCAAAAGTGAGTCCAAAAAGTTGTTTTTTTAACTTTGGATGTTTAAATCCAAAGATAGAATTAGCACAAAACCTACCAAAAGCATTGCCTAAGGCAATTTTCATAAGGTCAAATGTTAGGTAATGAGCCTTTTCG
>JBBIUW010000194.1:0-5676 GCA_037440045.1 Sphingobacteriaceae bacterium | reverse complement strand
AGCTGAAACAGAACCATCCCCAACTGTTTGAAATGCCCCATAAACATATAAATATCCATCAATTATTTTCATGCTATTGATTTGACCATCAGTTGTATCATTGGTGTTACCAACATCACTCCATGTTACGCCATTCCATTTTTGAATATTATGCCCCGCATTTCCAGAACCTTTCATAAAACGACCAGCAAGATATAATTCATTTTTGTAAACTATCGCACATCTAGGAAATGTAGCACCCGAACCTTTTAGCCCCCCGCCAACAGAATCCCAAATACCGTTTCTGTATCGTAATATTCCATGATAGCCATCATCGGGATTACCTTTATAGAATTGACCAACCACATAAACTTCATTTTGATATTTTAATACGTCACTAATCCAAGAAATATTTGGCATACCTATATCAATATTTTGCCATGTGTTCCCTACTAATTTAGCAAAACCAGTAGCTTTTTGACCCTGTATAGTATCTGATGTGCCGCATAAATATAAAGTGTCATCTATATTACGAGCTGAAAATAATCCGCCTACACCATATTTAGTATATGGTTGAGGGTAAAATTTTGAAAATTTATTGCCATCCCAATTTATAATTCCTTGAGAACGAACAGTGTCAATATTGGAAAATGCCCCTGCAAAAACAGTTTTATTTTTAAATGATGTTGAAGTATAAAATCTACCCCAACTAGATTGCATTCCTTTGCCAAATTTTGACCAATTATAACCATCATACCTAGCAATATGATTAATGGAATCATTACCTAATTTATAAAGTATTGCACCAGTTACAATTAATTGATTGGTAGAAGTATCTTTCCAAACAAAATCTACATAATTACTAAAGCTAGGGCTAATAGCCTCCCAGTTTTGGGAGGCTATTGTCCTAGACATAAACAAACAAATTATGAAAAGAAAGCGTTTCAAATTTTAGTTTTTAATGAACTTAGAAGTCATCGAACCTTTATCTGTTGTTAATTTCACAATATAAATACCATCCGCTAATTGAGATACATTAACGGAAGTCGTTAAAATTTTCTCAATAACTACTTGTCCTAATTGATTAATAACTTCCATTTTTTTAATCAATATATTTTCATCCACTTTTACATTAATGGTTTCATTAGTTGGATTTGGGAAAATTAAAAAACTGGAATTAGTATATCCTTCTATTTCACGAACACTAACAAGATTAAATAAATCTAATTTTAAACGAGTAATTGATAAGTCGCTATTTCCGCCTAATGTATTATCAAAGTATGGAATGCCACCATCATTATCCCAAGGGAATAAGGTTGAACTATACGCTTGACTTGAAATAAACATACGGTCTAAGTTATCAATGGCAACTGAGGCGTTATCTTCTGAATAATTACCACCTAATTTAGTACTCCAAAAGTTTTGACCTAAATTTGGAGATAGTCCAAAAATAAATAAATCTCTATAACCATTAAAGACTTGGTTATATGCCCCTGTATATGTTTTGGTAAAGAAATTATTATTATCTGTATTTCCTACAAAATATACGTTTTGATGACTGTCTAGAGCAATGTCATCAATTTGTTCGGAACCTGTACCGCCTAAATAAGAACTGTGTAATAATTGGTTGTTTGAGTTAAATACAGCAAAAGTAGCATCAGTAGAACCACCATAAGTGCCTTGATAAAAGAAAGAACCGTTATTTAATGTGTAAAAAGGAACAACTGTACCGTAGGTTTCTCCAGCCACTATATAGTTGCCATTTGGTAAAAACTTAATAGCTCTGCCTTGTGCATATTTACCAAATAATTGCGACCATTTCATCGTACCACTATTGCTGAATTGCGTAATAATATATTGTTTGCCAGTTGCGGTATTAGGAACACCAGTGAAAGAACCCGCTACGTTAACAATAGGATAACTATTCGCAAAACAATAACCAGTTACATACACATCATTAGTTGCAGGATTGAAATCAATATCCGCAAAATTATCGTTTGAGTAACTTGTGCCATTTCCAACTAAACCACCCACGCATGAGCCCCAGTTAATATTGTCAGTCCCAGCATTTAATTTAATAATAAAGGCATCTTCGGTAAACGTATCATAACTTGGGCCTGTTTGAACTGGATTTGTATTATTGTTACATAACTGATAGTAATGTGAACCTGCCGACGCTCCAGGAAGAGAAGTTGATGTTGTCCAACCGATAGCAAATAAATTACCATTAGCATCAAACTTAATTTTATTAAAATAATCATCATAATTACTGCCGTAATAAGTTGACCAAGCGATTGGGTCAGATGTTAAAGCAGGGAATTGTATAATAAAACCATCATAACCGCCTAATAACTGATTAAATATTGGGCCTCCCTGAGAAGCTTGATTATAAGCTCCTGGCTTGTTTTTTATATAGAAATCACTTGATTTTGTGTGACCAGCTATATATATGTCGCCATTAGTCGCTACTGCTAAAGTAGTTGCAATGTCTTGTGAAGTACCACCAAAATAAGAAGAGAAATCCATTACACCTAATTGATTAAACTTAACAAAAACTCCATCTTCGTAAATAGGAATATATGGATTTGTTCCTGGGGAAACGGGAAAATTGGTGCTTTTGGAAGAACCGCAAATGTATGAGTTATTTAAAGCATCAGTTTTAACCTGATGTTGAGTTTCGAGATTAGAACCACCAACATAAGTACTCCATTCTAAATTTGCATTCGCAGAAGGACTAGCAACTAAATTGCCTTTATCAACTTCGATAACTAAAGGTAAAGAAGTATTGTAAGAACCAGCATCAATGGTATATAATCCGTTACCATTGTAAATCCAGCCAGTAGAACCACCAGATAATGGAGTTGTAAGCGCAAACGTTACGTTATAAATAGTAGGTTTTTCAAATGTAAATGAACCTAAACCAGATTGAACTGTTAAATCATTGTTTGGCGACAAAGAAGTATTTACTGCACCATCAAAACGGATTTGAATTTGTTTAGGATTACCGCCCGGTTTGACCACAAAATAATATTTAAAACCACTTGCATTACTATAATAATGTAAATCAATATTTGGATAAATATTTGGCATCATTAAACGAGTACCACCTTTTACATTTGTAATACCTGCTGCCCCAGTATGAGGTAAGAAATAATTTAATGCCGTGTTGTTTTGAAATTCAAAAGGATAAATTTTCGTGTTCTTATTTGCTTCAACAAATACCATATCTACACGAGAAATAGTATCTACAGGATTAACTTTTGATGTATCCGATGTTGCTTCGCAAAATGAAACTCTATCTCTTAAAATATATGTTGTTGGTTTAGAAAATTTAGAATAATACAAAGGAGTATTTGTAACACTTCCGTTTTCGTCTAATATCTCACCTGTATTTGGGTAATATAAATGAGAAGAATTAAAAGGTTCAGCAGCGTTGTTTAAATCAATTGGGAAATAAACAGGTGTTTGAGAAATACGAACTGTTGTATAATCAAATTTTGCATTAGAGTTTAAAGAAGCACCAGCAACATAAAGAATACCTTGTGAATTAACTACTAAATCTACTGCTACATCTTGATTATTTTGAGCGCCGTTAAAAGTTTCTTCCCAAGATTTATTACCTGACGGAGTTAGCTGATATACTAAAATATCAGAAACATTAGTGTTTTTTTGACCACAAACGTAAAAGTGGTTTGCAATTGGGTCAACCGCAATTTGAGGATTTGCGTTTGAATAATTTAAACCAGTAGAAACTTTATTAACCCATTGTTGAGTACCGCTAGAATTAAATAATAAAGTATGGTATTCAACAATTGAGGCATTTAAAACAGTACCAGTAACCGCATAATTGCCACTTGCATCCATAACAATAGCGGTAGCTTTGTTTGAACTGTTTGTGAAATCATAAGATTTTTGCCAAATACTATTTCCGTTATTTCCATTATGTTTTTGAATATAATAATCATCATTAGTAGTTGTATTATTTAATGAACCAACTACAACTACATCATTACCGTCAGCTAATAAAGCATAAGAAGCATCATTAGCATTTGCAGAACCATTTGTAGTTTTAGTCCACATTTGATTACCATTGTTTGGATTTAAACGAATGGTAACAATATCATTATTCGATGATATGTTTTGAGAATTACCAGTAATAAATAAACGACCAGTAGAACTATAATCAATAGCTACTGCAATATCAGAAGCGTTACCAGTTCCATTGAATGTGCTTACCCATTGTTGAACTCCACTTGAATTATATTTAATTGTAACGTAATTAATATTACCGCCTGTTGATGTTGTTTTACCAGTAACAAACACGTTACCAGAACCATCAACAACCATAGCGTTACCAACATCATTACCGTTGCCAGTACCATTAAAACGTGCGACCCATAATTGATTACCATTTACATCATATTTAACGGTAACAATATCACGACCAGTTCCTGTTCCGTCTGATTCGCCAGTAACATAAATATTACTTGCCGCATCTAATTTAATAGCGTTAGCATCCTCGAAACCACCATTGTCATAATGTTGAACCCAAACAACATTACCTGCTGCATCGTACTTAACGGTTGTTAAATCGGCATTTGCACCAGTTTGATAGGTGTAACCAGTGATATACACATTGCTATTGGCATCAATAGCAGAAGGTACATTAGAAATTTGTGCTCTTTCAGAATAGTATTGAACCCAATCGACATTTGGGACTACTTGAGCCATAGAACTAAGTCCCAAAAGACTGAGAGCTGAAATAAATAGTTTTTGTTTCATAAATTTTAGGTTTAAGTAAATATATACATTTATTTTTTACGATTAATTATAAAAAATGCCTGCTGCCAGCAGGCGAGCGCTTTTGACTGACCGAAGGGAGATGCGCAAAAACTGCGAAGCAGACCTATTTGAAAAGGGTAGATAAAAAGCTCTTTTGTTTTTTGCTTGTTCTTTCAAAAAACAAATGTGCTTTTAAGGATAGCCAAAAACGGTTTTGTAAAAACCGAAAAAAGGGGAGGAAAGCAAGTAATTAAAAACGTATTTCATGTTCCCACAAATGTTACTATGAAACCTTGCCCTTATATTATTAGAATATGAATTTATTAGTTGCAAAGCGTTAATGTTGTATTAATAATTTTTCGAGCGTTAATGGTTTTTCAATGAATCTTACATTTCTTTCAGCGCATTGCTCTTTATGTTTAGGACAAATAGAAGCGGAGAGTAAACAAATTTGTCCATGTGTCTTATGTAATTGTAATTCATTGAATTTGTCAATGAATTGAAAACCGTCCATTGTCGGCAAATGAATGTCTATTAAAATGTATTGAAAGTGAAGACTTGTACCAGCAAGAAAAGGTAATGCGGCAATAGCATTTTTAAATACAACGATGTTAGTCACACCGTGCTGCTCTAAAATTTTATGATTAATAAAATTGTCGAGGTCGTTGTTGTCGATTAGGACTATTGATTTTATTTCCGTCATAACGTTATTCTACTTAGTTGTTTGTCTAAAGTAGTTAAATGTAAATGCTCGTTTCTGCCGTTAAGTTTTCTACGAAGAAAAAAGGGCACATTACTTATAACGTATCGCTGCTAGGCGCTGCTTTTCGCAGCGAGTTACCGCAATGTTTGTTTATAGCACCAAGTTACTAATTTTTGAAACAAACAGACCTGCCCAATGAAAATTAATTTCTA
>JBBIUW010000193.1:0-5680 GCA_037440045.1 Sphingobacteriaceae bacterium | reverse complement strand
GAGGTCATGCAGAACGCCGTCGGCACCGAAGATGTTGCTGTGGCGATTTGATAACCTCCCGAAGCCATCATACCCATTCCAAAACTTGTTGCTAAAGGCATTCCACTGTAATGACCAATCAACGTTGCTCCAAAACCAACCAAGAGAGAAGGTTTGCCAATGGCTGCTCCCGCTAAGCCTCCACCAACAACTCCTACTACCAAATCTTTTACCGCTTCAATGGCACTATGTTTGGCATCGCCTTTGGTTTCCAGTTTCTTGGTTAGTTCCAGAACATGCGCATGTTTTGCCTGACTGGATTTTTTACTTTTGTTTTTACTTTTTGATTTGCTCATCTTCTTCTGTTTTTAAAGGGTTTGTGTTGTTTTACATTAAGGCAACGGTTGATTTTTTGCCATGATGTCCGTTGTGTTTTGCCCTCGTTTTTTTCTTTTTTTTGCGAACGCCATTAAGAGCAGGTTGGGTGGCTTTAACAGGTGTAGGGTTGCTTTTTTCTTTATTACTTTTCACAACTCGATAACCGATGTACAATAGGGCAGCTGTTCCTACTCCAAGACCTAATGGTTTTATCCACTTTTTGTGGTTGTCCCAAAATTCTTTAAATCCTTTTTTTGGTTCATCGCCTTTATCGGCAGGATCTGTGTCTTTGTTCGTATTGCCATTTGTGCCATTGTTCTCAGGAGTTTCGGATGTGTTCTGAGTGTTTCGTTGCATGGCTCCATTATTATTGGTTGCTGGAGGACTGCTATTTTCAGAATTATTAGTACTATTATCTGATTGAGTATTGACACTCGGTGCTTCGCTACCTGAACCTCCATTTTCTGCACCGCCACCCTCTGAACCGTCTGATGATGTGCTGCCATCTCCTGAACCATCTCCACCTTCTTTAAAATCACTATTGTGCTTTTTGTTCGGGAACATATTGCCCATTGATTTTAAAAGTGCTGCAATAGCTGTCATAACTGTTGTAGCAGCAGTTATGGCTGCACCTGCTGCAACGGCTGAACCTAATCCTTCAGTTCCTTCTAATCCGTTCACAAACTCATCTTGATAAACTCCTTCTAATAAGGTGGGTAAGCTGGAATATTCACTTACGCCAGACATATCAATTTCGTAACGGTCTATTAATCCTAAACCACTTACTTCTTTGTTACGATTACCTTTACCAGAGAGTATGGATTTTTTCAGGTTCGTTGGATTACCTCCTGCGGTATAAAATATCTGCTCTATTTTATATAGGATTTTTTTCAGCTTTGCAAACTTGCTCATGTCAGCTCCTTGATTCCTAGCTTCTTCTTCACTTAAATACGCCCATTTTAATTTTTGAGCGACTTTAAAAATGTTGAGTTTCATAGAGGCAAGAATACCTGCACGTAACAAAGCAGTTGCGGGATTTGCTTTGTTTGCCACATTTAATGCTTTCTTGGCAAATTTTTTAATTTTTTGAAATTTCTTTCTTTTTCCACCTCCTTCTTCGCCCTGACTGTCTTCGGGTATTTCGGAAGCCTTTTGACGTTTAAAGAGTTTCCCTAAATCTCCTTTATCATCATTCCAGCCAAACATATCTTGTGCGTCCACATTTCCGTTTAACTTTTCATCTTCTATTCCATCTAAAAATTGTAAATCCATTTTGTAATCTTTTTTTTCTGTGTATGGTTCTTCGTAATTAAAACTATCTACTACACAATCCATAGTGATATATCTTCCATTCCCCATTGGTACTATCGGATAGATGTGTTGGAAATAGTCTTCTTTGTATTTTGTGATACGGTTGATTAAAGGAATATTTAGTACCGTTAAACATGTTCCAATAAATGTTGTAAAGCAGTCGCAGTCTCCAGTTGCATCATGTATCAGTCTTCGTGGACTTCTCACTTGTTCAATTCCTCGTTTATCTTTTTTATAAGCAATATGCTGCTTAACAAAATACCATAGTTTTTCACAGGCATCATAAGTGCTTAGTCCTCTTAACTCCTGATTCACGAAATTCTCAACTTGCCATTTGCATTTTTGAACAACCTTTGGAATAAACGATACGGTATCACTTACAGTAGCTCCTTTCTTAATTGTTTGGTCAACTGCTAATGCTCTTGGAAATAAATGACGGTATGGCTCAAGGCTTAGTATTCGTATTTTCGTTGTCGATTCCATTATGCTTTGTTTCTAAGTGTTATGTCGTTTGATGTTTCATAGGGTAATTTTTTCCAGCCTAAATCAACATTGGTAATGGTTTTAACTGTGATGATAGCGGAATCATATTGAGTTAAAGCTTTTAGTAATCCTGCGCCGACTGATAACAAACCTGTGTATGGGATAAGTATCATAATACCTTCAATATTGACTTCGCCATTTTTAGGAATATTGATTGTGTTATCTATCACTTTTGATGTTCCTACAACAGAATCCTTAAACACGACTTTTAAAAATGGGTACTTGATTTTAAATCCTACTGAACTTGGGTTTTTGATTTGCACATCTATTCTTACAGTTATCCCTTCTAACTTTATCGAATGAATGTTTGCTTTTACAACGGTTTCTAAATTGGAACTGGCTTTGTTTAATCGACTGACATAGGTAAATAAACTAACCACTCCTGCACCTATGCCTGATATAATTCCTATTCTTTTCCAGTTAGCCATTTTCTTTTTTGTTTTTTATCTTTCTTTTTTTCGCTAAAACTTATTATGATTGATTTTTCTTTTTCATCTTGTTAGAAAAATAATCGCCTGTGAGTTTAAATGCCATCCAGATTGCACCACCTACCACCGCTTTAAGTGCATAATCCGCTAAGCCTGAATAATCCAAATTGGCAAAGAGAATTGCTCCTGTTAAAAAAGTGTGTGAGGTGCTATCGGTTACAGCTTCAGTTGTTTTCATGTGTCCTCCTTTTTTTAGTTTGTTATTGTATTCGGATACAAAGGTTAGCAAAGGGTTTGGCGTGCTGACCGTATTCTATCTGGTTATTCGTTTTGTAGTTTTCTATGTTTAATTATTTGCTTTATTAAGCTGCTTTTGAATAATTTTCATTTACAACTTGTGCAGGTAAACCATATTTTTCAACGATAGCTTTTACTTGGATGACGTTGTACATGCCTGCTACTGGCTCACCAATACTAGGCTCTATTTTTTCAGCCCATTTTTTTAAGATGTATTCTGATACTTGCATGACACCTGCTAGTTCTTTACGGCTGTATGGTTTAAGATTAAACGGCTTTTCTAATACGATTACTTTTGACATGTTTTTATTTTTTATTTAGTGAATGATTTTTAATTAGAAATTGAAATACTGAATGTGCATGATAGTATTCATGTAGGTTTGAACTAAATCATGCTGTTTTAATTGGATTAGTTCTTTTCGGAATTTTAGAACTTTTCTCACATTTTTTTTATGACAGTAATTGTAAACTGCTTCAGATAGCAGACTTATACCCTCGTTATAATGTGGTACTGACTTTCTTTGTTCTTCAACTATTGCAAACCAACCAGCCGTTCCAGCCAATCCATTTTTATAATTGATGTTCAACCAATCAATCGGTTTTGAAATGTAACGCCCTTTTCTGCGTGCTATGTAGCGTTTAGCTAAACATACACGCTCTACTAATTGCTTAAATGTTTTTTCGTTGTTTTTGCTTCCTTTAAAGTGTTCAGATAGTAATGCTTTAAATTCTGTGATTTCTTCTTGAGAAAATAGTTGAGTGTTCCATAATGAAGCTTGGCAAAACAACCATAAATTTTCGATTAAAATTTCCCTTTTCGAATAAGGATATAAGCCACCTTTTACTACAGTTAATTTTGCTTTTAATTTGCTTCTTGTTGCTGAATTTGTTTTTTTAATTGCGCTCATCTTATTTATTTTTTATCGTTTTACTCTTTGTTTGTAAGGCTTCTGCCGTTTTACGATACAAAGGTGCAACACTAAAAAAGGTCAATGACCGCATTTGTCCGTATACTAAATTCTGTTGATTTTTTGACCGTAATTGACCGTATTTGTCCTAACTTGTCCTGATATTTTTTGTGAAACTTTTACTGGAAAATCACAAAAAAGAATTTATTACATTTGAAATAAAGAATTTATGCCTGATAAGTTTAAAAAGATAAATGAGGAGTATATTGCTCTTATTGATGAAATAACTGCAAGTTCAATAAGAGAAGAGCAAAGAATACAAGCCTTTCTTGAAAGAAGGCCACAATTTTTGCCTGGTTTAAATGGCGTTCATGTTCATGCTAATCATGGTGTTTATTGCGACTTGATTTTTCCAAAATTCCCATTAAACGGTACTTTTAATAGAGTTCCAGATTTTATGTTTGTTACTAAATCTTCTGTTGAAGCGCAAATTACTTTTATAGAAATTGAAGAGCCATCTAAATCATTTTTTACAACCAGTAATGATTTTACTTCAGAGTTTAACCACGCTTTTCAGCAACTTGAAGATTGGAAGACTTGGTTAGAAAATGGAAATAATGGTGCTAATTTAAGAACTGAATTGACTAGGGCAATTAGCCATCACATGATGAACAGTATTGCTATAGTGTTTAAATTCGTTTTAGTTTATGGACGAAGAAGTGAATATCAAGATAATGAAATACGAAGAAATCGTATCTCTCAAAGAAGTAGAGGGGCTTATCAAATTATGAGTTTTGATAGATTAGAATATGCCGATTATAATTCAAATTTGATTTGTGTTAAACGAAATGATGCAGGGTATTATGCAACAGAAGTTAGCGAATTTTATGATTATAATTATGTTACGAGGTCGGTGCATAAAAATATATTGAATAAACAAGCGTCTGTAAGCTCTAATAGTTTTATGTCTAATGAAAGGAAAATGGAATTAATTAATAAAATTAACCAGCTAGATGCAATGTCTGATGAGGATACCATAAAAAATCAACTTCCAAACTTCGGTAAATAAAATTGCCAGTTTATTTCAAACTGGCAGCACTAATTTTCAATAAATAAACGAGGTATTATTTCTCAATAATTTCATACGGTCTTCCCAAAAGCTCCATAATCTTTTCTACTTGATATACGTTCCAGCGGTGTCCGTTTCTCTCCCCTAAATGGTGTCTAATCTTTGCCATATCACGTCTAAAGGTTCTATCACTTGCATTAAAAAATACCGATAATTCTTTGTTTGTGTATGGCTTAATTACCAATCTGATTACTGTACTCATCTTTCTCCCTCCTTTTTTTGATATATTTAAACGACTTTATTTACTATTAATTGTTGTATCGACTCAAAAAATCCTCTTGTTCCAAATGAAGGAATGAAGCCATTTTAGCAATACTTATTTTTTGTTTGGTTCTGTACTGTGTTAGTAAATCTCTTACTAATTTGTACTGTTCTGTTTGTATATCCAATTCTTTCGGCTCACGTCTTCGAATATTCTGTTGGTTAAACTGTTGAAGTAAATACCGTTTTTGATTATCGGTTAGAATTTCTAAATCGGAAGCTCGGTACGCTAATGATTGCATAGATACTTTCCATTTACGTTTTAACTCACCTAATTTTGCTAAATTCAAATCACTAAGGTCTTTGTATATATCTTTCTCAGGCATTAATAATTCTGCTGCAAATAAATTTGCTTCGTGCGATAAATCTCTATCGTAAGCAGGAGCAGTATTTAAGTGCATTACTAAATGCCCTAATTCATACGCTATAGTAAAACGTTGCCTATC
>JBBIUW010000192.1:0-5685 GCA_037440045.1 Sphingobacteriaceae bacterium | reverse complement strand
AATGGGTGCTTTTAGAATGGATATCCAATACCAAAATTTAAAATTGCTGATTCGCGGAGCGTTTGTTTTCCTAATACCCAGCGCTGACCCCTAGCAAAATGAGGGTCGTGAACTCGCATTGCACCATCCAACCTCAATACAAAAAAACTAAAGTCGTATCGTAAACCAAAACCAGAACCAACTGCTATTTCTTTATAAAATTCATCTACTTTAAATTCTCCATTTGGTTTATTAGGATCTTTATAGGAAAGCCAAATATTGCCGGCATCAACAAACCAAGCGCCAAAAAACGATTTAAAAATATGGAATCGATATTCTAAATTACTTTCTATTTGAATATTTCCAATTTTATCATAGCGAGAATTTACAGTATCAGGCTGCGAATAACTTCCGGGACCTAGTGTTCTGGCGCGCCACGCTCGGTTACTATTTGGTCCTCCACTAAAAAAACTTTGCTCGTACGGTAAAGATGTCAGATTTTTTAATGGTTTTCCAACCCCGCCGGCTAAACGATACACTAATTTACTTTGTTTTCTAATTTTAAAATAGAAACGGTAATCAACATCAATTTTTACAAATTGAGAGAATGGAACATTTTGAATTAAATAACGTCCCTGAGCATCTTTAGGTTGATTTGTTAATGAGTATAGTCCGCGTAAAATATTACCCGAAGAACTAATACTCATTCTCAAATACATTAAATTTCTTTTTTTTGCGAGTCCCTGATTATTAAACGTTGCACTAATTTTTGATAAAGTAGTGATGTGATCTTGGAAAGAATTAAGTAAATAAAAATCATTCAGATTAATTAAATCTGTTTGAAAGTTCCCAAATAATTTAGCTTTAACAATATACGCCTCTAGTGGTATAACATCATATGCAAACAACCCTTTACTATTTTTAAATTTAAAACCATAAGAGATATTTGATATTGTTCTGTTAAACTCAGGTCGTGATTGATAATTGACAGATAGATTTAAAATAGTTTTAGGTTGAGAAAAATACCTTTTTTCATTCGCATCTTTTTTAAAATAAAACAACGTAAATGGAAATAATGGCTTAGGGAAATTGATACTCAATTCGGGACCAAACTGAACCGTATTGAAAGTACTTTGCACATTATTGATATTAGCTGTTTGCGTTGTATTAAATTGTTTTTGTGCTGTAAGAGATCCTTTTAGTTTTAACTCAACTAACTCTGCGCCTTTAAATGCGTTTTTATTTTGAAACACTAAACTACCTGCCACACCTAAGTTACCAGAAGTGTTTGTTCCTTCTGTTTCAATAGTAACGGCTTGTTTTATAACTGGCTGGCATACTATATAACAATCTAACTTATCTGAGTAATAAGGATTTTTAATATACTGAACATAAACACTTTTAAAAACTTTTAATGCACTTAATCCTTTGTAAGTTTCCTCCGCAAAAATTTGTTGATACAACTGCCCTGGAGAAATTGAAATATCTCGAGTTAAATCTTTTTTATTAAATAACAGTTTGTTGTTATGTAAAATTTTCAAACCATTATATTCCAATGTGTCTTTCATGTAAACATCATTAGCCTTCCCTTTAAAATCTGGAATTACTTCAGGAATCACATACACATTTTCTATATAAAAACGAGGATGATTAATATACACTAAAGAATCATTTGTTTCACTGAAGGTTTTGGTATACATTTTAATACCAATGGTTAAATTCATTTTTTGTCCTACCAAATTTGTATCTACCAAGTAATTAACATATTCAGGCGCGAAATAAAAAAAGCCATTATTTAACTGACTTTCAGTAATCCGCTCTCTTTCTTTTTGGAGGACATCCTCATCATAAAAAGAATGATGTTTTACAAGGGAAGAAACACTATCATTAAAAATAAAATATTCTATTAAGGGATCGTCTATTTTATAATTAATATTTTGAATGGTGTATGGCTCTGATTTAGTAATAAAATAGTAAGTTTTGGCTCGTTTATTTTTCACATCCAAAAACAAACTATCTCTCACTTTAGAATTAAAATAACCCTTTGAAAACACAAATTTTTGTAATTGACTTTTCGTGATTTTTGTCAAAAATGTATCTAACAAAACTGGGGGCTCCCCTGCCTCTAAAATACTTTCTCTGAAGGTTGGTTTTTCTTTATTTTTTAAATTTGGTTGCTTTGCAGACTTTCCTTTTGCAAGACGTTTCTTGTTTCTAATCGTATTTTTCTCAATCCGTTTCTCATTAATTCTATCAAATCTTGCATCTCTTTTTTCTTTCTTTTTAAGCATTTTTTGCTTATCAACCCGATTATACAACCATAAATTAAAGCGAACAAGTTTTAATATTTTTCTATTGGGTTTTTGTCTGATAAACGCCTCTAACTCTGCATAGTCGATTTTTGTACCATTTTGTTTGATTGTGTTTTTAGTTAAAAGATATTCGTTTTCTTTAAGGTGTTTATTAATACTACAAGAGTTTAATATAACTATAGCTAATAAAACGCTCAAGCACACCCAAGTAGATTTGAGTGAATACTTTAAAAATCTTTTTATATCCTGCAGATAGGTCAAATGGTTTACTTACATTTATAGCCTACTAATTTAAGTTTAAAATATGATTAGTAAAAATCAGATAAAACATATTCAAGCCTTACACTCTAAAAAAAACAGAGAGGAGGAAGCTCTGTTTATTGTGGAAGGCATAAAACTGGTAACAGAATTTATCAACCACCAAAAATTTGGTATTAAAGAAGTATTTGCAACCATTGATTACATCAATGGTTATAAAGATATTTTAGAAAGCAAGGCTATTTCTTATACTGAAATTGCTGAAGTAGACCTAAAAAAAATAAGTCATTTAACATCGCCTAATCAGGTACTAGCAGTTGTAAAAAAAACGAATCAAATTCTGGACACAACATTACTAAATGCATCAACCACCTTATTTTTAGATGATATTAGAGATCCTGGGAATTTAGGAACCATCATCAGAATTGCAGATTGGTTTGGCATTAAACAGGTAATTTGTTCGCCAACCACAACAGAGTTATATAATCCCAAAACCTTACAAGCAAGTATGGGTGCGGTTTTGCGAGTAAATGTTGTAAGTATGGCATTTAGCGAACTTCTCGATAAAGCCAAAAACTTACCAATATATGGTGCTGTATTGGAAGGAGAGAATATATATACTTCAACATTAAAACATGGTTTATTAGTCATTGGAAACGAAGCAAACGGTATTTCAAAAGAAGTATTGCAAAAAATCACACATCATATTACTATTCCAGCAGCTAATAGTAATGGGAGCGAATCATTAAATGCAGCTAATGCATGCGCTATTATTTGTTCCGAATTTCATAGACAATTAACCTATTAAATATTTTTTCTGTAATCGCATTAATAGTTTAGTTTTGTATAAATATGTTATTGGAGATTAATCATACATCATTTGGTAAATTATCAGACTCTGCTGATAGCTTAGTTATTGAGTTATCTGATCATCTAATTAAATTTTGTGAATTTAACTCCTCTGAAAGCACACCTTTATACATTTGCCTCTACCCCATTGAAAACACCATACAAGTATCATTAAATGAACACTTAATTAATGCCTTAAAACATTTTCAGTTTTCAAAAAAGACGTATAAACAAGTTACTATCAACTATTTTACCGCACAGTTTACATTATGCCCTACTGCCTTTTATAATAGCGACAACAATCGCTCTTTATTAGAGTTTAATGCTGGGAATACAGACAATAAATTAATCATTACAGACGATATCAATACTGATATTAAATTAATTTATGCTATTGATGAAAATTTAAAATCTTTGCTAGATCAGTTATTTCCTAGTCACTTTATAAAACATACGTTAACTGTTTTGTCAAAATTGATGCTATCATCAGATGAATTAACTAAAGAACATGTTTTATTATCTGTTCATAGCAATTACATTGAAATAATAGTAAAACAAGACCAAAAGCTTTTATTAGCGAATCAGTTCTCCATTAAAACTCAGGAAGATGTTTTATACTATATTTTATTTGTTTTAGAACAATATCAACTCAATCCATTAACAGCATCTATTAAAATTGTTGGTAATATTGATGCTACATCTGGATTGGTTATTTCATTAAAAAAATACATCAAGAATATACACTTAGGTCTTGGACATAAAACCATTAAATGGAGTTCATTAACTGGCATGCCTCAACATTTTAATTACACCCTTTTAAATAGATTATTTTGCGAATAATAGGAGGCACATACAAGGGCAAGCAAATTATTGCTCCGAAAATTTTACCCGTTAGACCCACAACCGATTTTGCAAAAGAGGGTTTATTTAATATTCTTAATCACAAGATAGATTTTGAAGAAATAACCGTATTAGATTTGTTTTGCGGTACTGGAAATATTAGCCTAGAATTTGCCTCTCGAGGCGCTAAAAAAATATATTCAGTAGATAAACATTCGCCTTGCCTTTATTTTTTAAAAGACACAGCCAAAAGCTTAAAAATAAATACCATTTTTACAGATAGAGCAGATGTTTTTAAATATCTAGAAAAATCGACCTCTACATTTGATTTAATCTTTGCTGATCCTCCATATGAATTAGAAAATATTGAAATGATTCATGAGCTAGTATTTAAAAACAACTTATTGAATTCTGATGGCTTTTTGATTATTGAGCATGGTCCTAAAACAGACTTAAGTTTAAAGAAAAACTACCTCGAAACCCGCAAATACGGTAATGTTCATTTTAGTTTTTTCGCACAAACTATAACCGAATAATTCAATAACAATTTTTAGCTTATCAATCATTTAATTAATCTGTAACTTATAGTATATTTGGTATTATAGAACGTATGCGATTAATTGTTATTTTCATATTGAGTGTTTTTATTACTAAGGCACAAAACATTACCATAAAAGGGAAGGCACACCCTTCGCATATTGGCAAAGAAGTAGTATTAAATGATTTTACAGATTATATAACCTACACCATTACCAAAGAAAGTTCAGATACTGTTGATAAAGATGGCTATTTTGAACTAAAGCTACAATCTAAAAACACGAAGCCTATTCTAATAAGTATAAATAATTTGGTTGGTAAAATTTACGTTCAACCAAACTTTGTATATGGCATCTATTTTCCTGCCGAAGACTCAACTGCTAATCATCAAGCAGGGACAGAAACTACTGTTGATATTAGTATTTACGGAAAAGATAGCACAGAGTTAAACGCCTTAATTATTGACTTTAATACTCAATACAATAATTTGTTTATCAATTCAACAGATAAGTATTTATCTCCAGCAAAAATTAATGCGCTACTCGATACGTTTTTAGTAACTAGTAAAAAGCGATACGAGCATATTAAAAATCCATATTTTAAAAATTATCTTGAATACTCATTTGCAAATTTCTTTTCAAACACATCTAGAAGTAAGCTGTTATTATACAAACAGTTTATCGACAAAAAACCTATTCAATATCACAATTACGACTATATGCAATTTTTTAATGCTCATTTTACGGGTTATTTAAAAGCTTTTGCTTCTACTAAAAATGGGGGAAATATTTACAATAGTATCAATGCATTTGCTGATTATAAAGACTTACAAAATCAATTTAAAGCTGATAAATTAATAAACAACGATACTTTAAGAGAATTGCTAATCTTAAAAGGTTTAATTGATTTT
>JBBIUW010000191.1:0-5693 GCA_037440045.1 Sphingobacteriaceae bacterium | reverse complement strand
TCATTAGCCACTTTTATTAATAAAGACCCACTACCACAGGTAGGATCGGAAATACGCATACCAGGTTTGGGTTGTAACAACATCGCTAATAAAGTTGATACTTCTGCCGGAGTATAAAACTCTCCGCCTTTTTTTCCACTGTCGCTGGCAAAACGAGATATTAAGTACTCGTAAGTATTTCCAATAATATCTTGGTTACCGATATGAGACGGCTGTAAATCTAATTTTGGATTAGAAAAATCTTCAATCAAATTTTTTAATCGTCTGTTACGATCTTTGGTTTGACCAAGATTTGATTCAGAGTTAAAATCGATGTTACGAAATACCCCTTCTAATTTTGCTTTATTAGCTTCTTCAATCGCATCTAAAGATTTATTAATGATTTCACCAATATTTGGCTCATTACGATTTTGGTAAATAAAATCGAAACTACAATTATTAGGCAATACAAAACGCTCACGCTCCAAAGCACGCTTAATACGTTCTTTATCTCCTTTGTATTTGGCTTCATACTCTTCTGTTTTATCTTTCCATACATCAGATAAGTATTTCAAAAACAGGAATACTAAAATATAATTTTTGTATTCAGCCGGGTCAACTGTCCCTCTAAATGTATCGCAAGCTTTCCATGCGATAGCGTTGATTTCGTCTTGGTTTATTTTAGTTTGTGTCATTTTAAGGATTGCTTTTTAAAGTGTCAATTATATTTTCAACTATATCATAAGTTTCTTGTACATCATAATCATGCCCCAGTTTTGGTACCCAATATCGACCATGAGCTAGCCAATGTCTATATTTAAGCAAGCCTAAAAGGGCACTAAAATATTTTTTCTCAGCAGGATAGTGTTCTTTCCATTTTTCAATAATATCTTGTTCCAACGATACCCTATCTTCTTTCTCTCTTTGAATTTGTTTAAAATCTTTTGTTATATCTAACCTTTTTCTATCTGAGATTTTTGTGTAAAAATCTATTCTCAAAGCACTTTCAGTTGCTGAGATTAAATCAAAACAAACAAGGTGTTCAAGCTCCTTTTTGCTTTCCAAAAAATAATCTTCAATATCTTGCAATGTGAATCCAAAAAATTTAGTATCTAAAATTGGCGGGGCAATAACTGAAGCGCGTAAGTCTATTTTATACCTACGCATTGCAGTTGATTGGTCCTCATACCAGCTAAAAATATAATCAATAGTTTTATCTTGATTAGAAAACGTCATGATACCAATTTTGATATTACTTCTTCAAATATTTCCTTCGTGATTTTCCATGTTTCAAGCTTGGGAGTTCTTTGTGCAAACTTCCAGTCGTTCCATTCAGGTTCAATGATCATTATTTCACCTTTAGGACCTTTCATATCTATTCTGCCATATGAACCAATAATTAATGTTCCCTTTGGTTCCAGGCTTATAATATCAGTGCCGATATATATTTTTAGCATGGGTGCAGTGTAAGTACCAATATGTTCTTCACTTATTTGTACTTTATTTGAAGTATCTATTTTTAAAAAACCATTTTCAATTGGACCTTTAAGGAAGTCTCCTATGCTTGAATATAGATTACTAATTGATTCCAGCCACTTTTCTCTGCGTGCATCCCAGTCTACTTTTTTTTCCTCAACTTCAGTTTGCTTTTTCAAAAGTAATTCCTCAAATGGATTGAAAAGTGTAACGTTTTCAACATCCTCAATATTGAATTTAGCTGCTAGTTTTCGTAATCCTTCCTTGTTACCGGTTTCTTCCAATTTTTTATATTCAATTAAGTTATTTGATTTAATTAAATATAGTTCGGATGGTTCTTCAATGAAAAAGGTAGTGACTACGCCATAAATGATTTCTCCTGATTTCATTGTAAACTTCGCATGCTTATTATCGCATCCTGAATGAAAGTATTCTGTTTTTGTCATGATATTTACTTTTTAAAATTCATCTATAATTTCTATTGTACTTTTTGCGAATGGGCTTTTATCTATTTGCATTTGTAGCACTCTTCTGAAGTTGTTCAATTCTCGCTGTTCTATTATTTCTTGCATTTTTGTTCGCCCATGATAACCTTTCTCTAAAATAAGTTCTATTGCATCATCAATGCCAGTTAATGTACTTGGCATGTCATACATAATTGCCGTTGGAGCATTTCTCTCATCTAGTTGAAACCATGCAGGGTGTTTTCTGAATTTGGTTTTCATTGTGTTTTCTTGAAAGCCGTGCTTCTTGTAAAACACCGCAGCTTTCTCTCTAATCAGGCCACTTAAATCTTTTGGCATTACTACTTTTAATTTAAAGTCTGTGAAAGTTTTGCAATTAAACTCTAAAGCTTCCGCATTTTGAATACTATCAACTAATCCTGTTACAAAGTTCTTATAATAGCCAATTGCTAGTGCTGTTGTTGGATACAAGCTTAGATGCCCAAGTTTATAATGCTCTTCTATTTTACCAATATATTCTTTACATGCTGCAAGTATTGATGCATCGTCTTTACTTTCAAATCTTGGCATATAAATTCCATTAAAATCTGATGGCAACTTTATTCCATTTTCTACTAATAAAAAAGATTTATCTCGTCCCATAGCTCCAAGAAATAAAGACATTTCAAGAATTACATTATCTCTTGGTTCAATTACTATTTTATCATTTGTAAGAGTCAAATCATCTGCTGTGGCTACAAAAATACCAAAATCAAAGTATCTCGCCATTCTCAATAAATTATCAAATGTACTGCGGTTAGGCTCCCATACATCTGGATCCTGCCATAAGAAACAATCTCCAACTGTAGATAAATTGTCTTTTACTTTTTCAGCTATACTGTACCCGGCTTTTGAAGAGCCAATAAATATTTTCGGTTTTAAATCTGTCATAGTTAGTAGTTTAATATTGCTTTTTTAATCACTTGACTATTTAGTATCTCTTTTGCTGAATCCTCAATTAATTCATCCAAATCTTCTTTTAATCTTTTTACATCAGGAATTATTTCATCATTGGAGAATGGATATTCCGTACCATTGGGACTTTTGATTGCATTCCTGTATTCAGGTTTAGAAATAATTTCACTCATCTCGTTTGAGATTGCTTGAGCGATTACTAATTCACTTCCAATTTGATATTGAAGTTTTTGAGATTCAATGTTATGCACTAATGATGTAATTTGGAAACTCTTTAGTTTCTTAAGTTCATCCTCACAATCGGCCCTTAATGTTTTTAATAGTCGTATCCCCTTTCTAGAACCATCTGACGTGGTATCTCCTTTATAATTTACTTGATGAATGTGGGCAAATGGGTAATCGGCTCTACTATTTCTTGGGCCATGAGGAAATTTATAAAGATAAATTCCTCTATAATACTCATGATCTGTAGCTTTTGTCTCTTCATATTTTTCAGTATTATACCAGAACCCGAATACTACATCAACTTTTCTGTTTAATGATTTATTATAAATTGAAATGCTTTTCTCTCCACTATCGTCAACTTCATCGTAAACTTTTTCCAAAATCGCAATTGCCTGCTTTCTCAGCTCTTTAATATCATCATTCGGATCTGAAGCAGTATAATCGTTACCGCTAGATTTTTCTGGATAAAAATATCTATTAATAATATTAAGCAGGTCGAAATCGCTATGTACTTTTATGTTTGTTCCTGTTGTGACAGAGCCTTGAGTCCTATAATCTAGACCAAAATGGAGATTATACCCTCCACTTAAATGATTTTGAACTCTCTTTGCAGCCTCAATAGTTCTGTCATTATACTTTTTATCAATCGACTTCATTGACTCAAACATGTATTTAATATTATCAGGAAGCTCTTTACTAGAAAAAGATTTAGATATAAGAGATTCATTTAGCTCTTTGTCAAATCTTCTATTCTGAAGATTGCCAAGACGGTTTGTGTAATTTAGTTTCGCCATTATTTTTATATTAAATGATTCAAAATTTTTTCTTTTCTATTCTGTAGTTCAGCATTTAATTGTTTTTCCTCATTAATTAACTGATGTAGTTTAACCAGTAATTTTTGTTTTTCTAATGATGGAATTTCAATTTCCATAAGATCAAGTTGTTTTTTTCCAATATGCATTACGGTAGCCGCCTTAACATTAAGCTCATAATATTTTCTTGCTTTTGAAGAATTTAAATACATAGCTAAATATTCAGGAGTTACCTGAGGATCTTTTACTTTTAAAATTAAAAAAGTTGCTGATGCAACTGCGTTGGAAATTTGTTCTTGCCACGTTGCAGCAAATAATTTTCCTTTTGTTGAAAACAAAACGTCACCTTTTTTCAGGAAACCAGTATAAATCAAATCGGATTTATCAATATATAATGATTCAGAACTTAAATACTCACCATTTGCACCAAAGTCTCTACCTTGAAGAAATGGATATTCTCCATCCACTTTACCAGATACATTGGCTCCAAATTGAGCGTCGACTATTTCACCTAATTTCTTTTTCATGCACTCTAATAAAAAACTTATTTGCAATATTTAACGCAAATATACGAAATAAAGTTTCAATTAGAGAACCTGAAAAATTAATAAAATACACCTATTTTATTTATATTGTTGATTATCAATGATATAAAATTTGTTGAGTTTTCATTTTTAACAAATTATTCGAAGGCATTTACCATTAAATCTTGTTCTTGTTTGGAGAGATTGTATTTTTTTGCTACTTCTCGCCAGTTAGCCACTGAACCTTTTACTTCATCAATTATTTGAGAAGCTTGTTCATTCTTTAAACGAAAGTGCTTTGCTACAGAAAGAGCCAAATCTAAATCCAATGAATTATCAGTTTCAGAGATATTTAAATTTAAACCGGTTCCATATTCTATGGGGTTTAAATCATAAGCAGGAGAAAGTCGCCATCCAGCTTCAGTTAATAAAAAACCGTGATTTCTTAAGTGATCATCGGTATTTTTCACACAAATATTAAAAACAATTCTTCTCCATAATTCCTTTAGATCATCATTAATGTTTGCGCCGAACCTTGTTAAAAATTCAACTAATTCAAGGTAGCTTACGCCTTCCTCATAGCTTGCTTTACCGTCGGTGTAACCTAACATTGTCATGGCAGATGCAAAATGAATCCTTTCTCCTTTAGGAGTTCTATCAAATCGTTTGGTTAAGTATGTGTGGTACTTATTATTAAATTGCCGAATGCTTCCTTCAGCTACGTCAAGCCCTGCTTTAATTGCCAGGTCATTTACTACCATTTCCCAAGCACCTACATTTTTTTCATCATTTAGGCTCGGAAATTTTGCAATCCACAGATTTCCATCGGGATCAATAACACTAGCTTTTGGTCTAGCCCCACCTAAAGAAGAACCTGGTGCTATTAATATACTTACCCATTCTAAATATTCAGGATCATCAATATTATCTTCCTCAAATTTTAAACTGGCATATTCTAATTCTCTTAGTGATGTCCAAGGCGGAGCTGCCATTTTTTGATTATCGTTTAAAAATGGACCCGATTCATCGTTTTCTTTAAAGCGCAAAGCACCCATGCGATGGTTATCGAAAACTCCGAGAAGATAATCGGATTCGAATAGTGGATTTTCTCTTCTTCCTTCCCTTCTTGCAAATGCAGCCTCTCTTCTTTTCATCAATAACTTGCCCCATCGATCAGGCGATGAATCGAGAAATAATCCGAAATTATTTTTTTCTTCAGGTAGGTATTGAGGTCCAGAATACAGTTGTAAATTAGGGTC
>JBBIUW010000190.1:0-5695 GCA_037440045.1 Sphingobacteriaceae bacterium | reverse complement strand
CTGCTTACTAACTGCTGTTTTTAACCCTTCTTCATTTTCGGCAATTAATGTATCGCCCGACTGAACAAATTCAGTTTCCTTACTGTAGATAATTTCTACAGCTTTTGATCCAAGTAAATCTGAGCTAACTGCTTTTGCGATAGAGTGTTTAGGTATTTGAACATCTTCAGTTAAAAGAAATTTTACCAAAACGCCATACTCTCCCTTGCTATCTTTAATTAATGAAATTTTATTGATTTGCCCAACTTTGAAGCCGTTAACCAATAATGGGTTAGCTTCAATTAATCCATCAATTTTATGGAAAACCGCATACAATTCATATTTATCGCTAAATAAATCATGTCCTTTAAGGAAGTTTATTCCCCAAATAAAAAAACCTATAGCAGCGGTAACAACAATACCTATTTTAAATTCTTTTGAAATTTTCACACTGTATTTTTTGAAGCCCTAATATACAGATTTTTATTTAATTGAAACCCTGATAAAATAGACTTTTAGTGCCTATTTCTTAACAGGTAACATGGACTTAAAAATACCCTGAAATGACACAATATTGAGCGGGAATTCTAAAAAAACATGTAAAAAACTAATAAAATATAATGCTTTTAAGCCAATATTATAATCAATAGCATACAATGCCACCGAAAACACCCATAAAGCAAGCGTAATAATTAATGTTTTTTTAGGCACTTTATGCCATTGAATAACAGACGTTTTTGAAAACCAATTTAAATAATGATACGTATACGAAAAAGCTATGAATCGCATGATAATAAATCCGGCATTGGTTTGATAAATGATAGCCTCCGTATTAGTGGCATCCGTTTTTAATCCAAAAAAATCGATTAAGAACTTATTTAGCAGATAAAATAAATCATAGCTTTTAGTAACATAACCAGATACTTCGTATTGCAATCCTGGTGCTTTAATAACAAAAAACGATACGCCAATAAGCCCTAAAGCTACAATAGATAAATAACCTGCTGTAGATTTGTTTTTTAAAACACCATAAAACATAAATGCCCAAGTGAAGAAAAATACATGAATAATTGTTGGTAAAAACACACCTGCCCAAACAAAATAAGAATGATCAGTTTTGGCAATTGCTAAACCTACAAAAGCTAAAACCGCTAGCACTATCCTATATAAATTATCTTTTACAAACACAAAAATGAGTGATAATAAAACACCGTAAACAATAATATTGGGAATTTGTGAATCAGTTCTCGCAGGTTTTATAAACGAAAAATAAAATACCAGAACACACAGAAAACTCAAAAACAAAAAATCGTATTTACCTTTGGTGTAATAGTTTTTTTTATGCAACCAACCTATTTCCGTTAAGTAATGTAACGGCCCTAATACGGCATAAGAAAATAAAAATAATTCAAAAGGTAACACAAATGCTAAAACAGCAGACACGAGCATTAAACCAATATTGGCATAATGAATTTGATCGTTTGATAATTGATTAATTTTAAACAAAATAAAATCGGATTAATACTCAAATATCTATATAATAAATCGGATATAAAAACTGTTTTTACTTAAGACTTTTTTACATCTTCAAACTTCCCCGTTTTTTTATTATAACCATAAGGACAGTGCTTGCATCCATTTTTACAACAATACCCTCTCTTAAGATGATATTTCTCAGTAAAAATAATGTAACCCTCTGGGCTATAATAAAAATCTTCTGGGTCTAATTCCTTTTTAAACATTAGCACAAAGATATTGCATTATATTTCATTTTTAAACTTTAAATTTGGTCTCAGATGTTTTATTACTTCAAATATTTATTTGTATTTAGCTTATTTTCTTTATCATTTCATGCTCAAACTGATACAGTAAAATTACGCAAATCTAAATTGGTTATTAGTAACGATACAAACATCGTATTTTCTGGAACCAGAATTGTTACAAAAACCGACACTAATGAGTTTCATAAAATTGAACTAAGTGGTTATGTTAGTACTTATTACGCGAACTATGATGACGAAAAAGAGACTAATGGATTTGTGCAATTTCCAACTATGGCTGCCAGAAATAAACAATTTGGATTAAATATGGCTCAAATTGGAATGGAATATCACAATCAAAATTTACGTTCAAATATTACTCTTCATTATGGAGATATACCTGAAACAAATTGGCCAAAACCATTTACACTTATACAGGAAGCACATGCTGGAATTAAATTAATAAAAAATTTATGGTTAGATGCTGGTTTTTTTAAATCTCACATTGGATTAGAAAGTATTCAACCTAGAGAAAACGTAACCTCAAGTATGTCGGTAATTGATTACTATGAACCATATTTTTTTAGTGGTGCTAAGTTGACATACCAAGTTAATTCAAAAATTAGTATTCAAATTAATGCTTTTAATGGATACAATACTTATTTAGAAAATAACAAAAATAAAGCTTTAGGTTTTTCTGCTCTATACGATATAAATAATAACATTTCCATCACCTATAACTTATTAAGTTGTGATGAAACAGCAGATGATATCAAGACAAAACATCAACGTTTTTATCATAATTTATACGGTACGTTTAAATTAAACAAATTAAGTTTAGGAGTTGAAGCTAATTATGGTACACAACAAAATTCATTACTAAAAGATACAACAAAAACAGCATCTATGTATAGCGCTTTACTTGTATTAAAATACCAAGCACTGAAAAAAATTGGCGTTTACGGAAGGGGCGAATATTTTTCAGATAAAAACAAAATCCTAACAAATAATTTAGATATAGGCTCATACATTTATGGTGTTACAGGTGGGTTAGAATTTAAACCCAACAAAACAGTAGCATTAAGTGCAGAATATAGATTATTACAGAGCGATAATTTAATTTTTAAAAGAGGTAATTACTCTATTAATCAACGTAATGAATTTATTTTTTGTTTAGATGTTTGGTTTTAAAAAACATGATAAACTATTTACCCATTATCAATACAATTGAATACAACAACTATCACATTGGTGTTTTGCGTTTAGATTTGATTCATCCTGATATTTCGGGTAACAAATGGTTTAAATTAAAGTACAATTTAGAACAAGCAAAAAACGAACATAAAAACACTATCATTACCTTTGGTGGTGCTTTTTCAAATCATATAGCAGCTACTGCAGCTGCGTGCAAACAAGCTGGCTTTAAAAGCATTGGTATTATACGTGGAGAAGAATTAACAGCAAACAACCCTACACTTTTATTTGCACAACAACATGGTATGGAATTGTTATTTGTAACAAGAACCGAATATGCTCAAAAAAATGACAGTGGTTATTTACAACGCTTAAGATACATGTATCCTGAAGCCTATATTATTCCTGAAGGTGGTGATAACAGATTAGGGCAAAAAGGTTGTGAAGAAATTTTAACTGAACAAACTAATACCTACTCTAATATTTTTTGCGCCTACGGAACTGGAACCACTTACAAAGGTATTTCAAAATCATTACTCCCTCATCAAAACTTAACGGTTGTTAATGTTTTAAATTTTGAAGCAGTAGCTACCGAACCACAAACCAATATCCTGAATAATTATCATTTTGGCGGCTATGCAAAACACACAACCGAATTATTAGAATTTAAAACATGGTTTGAAAACAATTATTCTATTCCTTTAGATTATGTGTACACCAGTAAATTATTTTTTGCCGCATTTGATTTAATGCAACAACAAAAATTACATCCTAAAAAAGATATTTTAATTATACACTGCGGCGGACTGCAAGGAAATGCTGGTTACGAGAAGCGTTATAATCTAAATCCTAATCGCCAAGTAAACGATGCCCAAGGGTAAATGTGTTTTACATCGTAATTACCAGTGTTGGCGTATTTATCAGATAATTTAAAAAAGCCTACACCAAAACCAATTGTACTAGTCATTCGTTTTCCACGACTTCTAAAAATACCATTTTGCAACTGAAACGTTAAGCCTTCCATCGCACCTAACATCATATCGGTACCGTATCTTAAACGAGGCCCAAAATAATATTTTAAATTAGGTTTTAAATCGTGATAATAATTCACGTCAATACCAGTAATAAAACCAGTACCTCTTACTGGTTGTTCTGTATTGTTATTATTAGAATTATTGTTATTTGTAGTACTTGAATTTGTGTTAGTAGTTGATGACGTTGTGCTGGTACTGCTCGAATTAGAAGACATTGAACTTAAAGCACCAAACGGATTATAAGTTAAACTAAATGGTATTTTTATCCCCATTGATTTATTGGCAAGTAAACGTTCGTATGAAACTGTTAATCGGCCTAATACTAACTCTGGAATATAAAATCCAATAATATTATTTCCCAACAAAGCTTCTTCATCTTTCCACTCTTTCATTTTACGTTCTTTTCGCTGCTCTCTGGTTTCAATAATTTCAGGTTGATTTGGAGAACTACTTGAAACTGCTCCTTCCTTCTCAACTTTAAAAGTAGATTCCTCTTTTTTAAACATGTATATCTCACCCGTTGTATATTCAGTTAACAATACATCGTTTTTTGAAATTGTAATCTGAGCGGCATTAGCCGTAGTATCCTTATAGGTTATTGTGTTTTCTGAAATTGCAATAATTTTACAAGGAATAACCTTTCCATCTCTTAAAAACACTTTATCCTGAGCTATACTTTTTAATGAAACAAAAAGTAACACTACTAAACTTAAATATATGTTATATCTTTTTTTCATCATTAAAAGCGGTAACCAAAACAGTAGCCTAAATAAATTTTTGGGTAGTTCGAAAAATTAACTTTATTACCTTCTGTATCTGTTGTTTCAAGAGGTGTAGAATTAATAGAGCCTCCAATAGAACCAAAAAATTTGAAGTTAAAATTAGGAGTTACTTTAAAAATTAAACCATTAGAAAGCATAATCGATAACTGATAAGCATCTGCAGTTTTGTATTTGTATTGATTATTCGTTGTATCAACAACTTGCTGATAATTATAAGCCATGTATTTAGCAAGCACTCCTACAAAATACTGAACACGTCGTTTACTACTTGGCATAAAATTTATACCTGCTCCTGCATCGTATTTCTTTTTAGCGGCATCTTTTGTAGATGAAATAAACGCATTTAAGCCGCCCATACTTCCACTAAAATTATAACCTCCTAAAAATGACAAGGATAATTTTTTATTAATAAAATCTCTATCATACATCAAGGTCAAATCGCCATTAGCAAGAGCCAGAGCATTAATAGAAATCATATTGTAATTTAAATAATATAAATTAAACTCTTTTTTTTCTGGCTTTAGTTTTTCAGCAGGTTTAACTTTTTCTGGAGCTTTTGGCTTATCAGTTGTCGTTTTTTCTTTTGATTTTCTTGAGTCGTATGTTACAAAATCAGTTCCTTTTGGGGTTAATGAATTAGGATTATTATTAATCACCTCACTCACACCATTTGAATATTGAATCAATACAACATCTGATTTTACAATGACATAAGTAGGTCCTTCTACGTTTGCATAATCTTTATACTTAATATCTGTAGCATTAATCTCAGTTACTTTTACCTGAATTTTATTTCCACCAGTGGTATATAACCAATCCTGGCAATATGCATTAGATGCATACAAACACATGAATAATAAAGTCCAAAAAAGTAATCTCATCAAAAAAAAATTAAGCAATGCTAAAAATAGGGAATAAATACCGATATAAAAACTCTTTTATTGAC
>JBBIUW010000189.1:0-5728 GCA_037440045.1 Sphingobacteriaceae bacterium | reverse complement strand
ACGGAAAATTAAATTTCCAGCCGTATCACCTTTCCAAGCTTTTACAATAGCAAAATCAGCTTCAAAAGCTTTTTCCTCTAAATACTCTTTTGTTTCGCCATTGTAAGTAAATGTTCTTACTGGTTTACCATTTGCTACTTCTGTTCCAACACCTGCGGGAGTGTAAATCACAGGCATTCCATAACCAGCAGCTAAACAACGTGTTGCTAAAGTACCTTGTGGAATTAACTCAACTTCTAATTCTCCACTTAACATTTGGCGTTCAAATTCGGCATTTTCACCAACATAAGACGAAATCATTTTTTTAATTTGTTTGGTTTGTAATAATAGCCCTAAACCAAAATCGTCAACCCCAGCATTATTACTAATACAAGTAAGACCTTTAACATTTTTATTAACCAATGCCGAAATACAATTTTCGGGAATACCGCACAAACCAAACCCTCCAACTAATAAAGTCATGTTATCTGTAATATCTTTTACAGCTTCTTCTGCATTTTTAACTACTCTGTTTATCATACTCTTTTGTTTATAAGCTATATAATTTTAAACTAACTTCAATTTTTTGCTAATTTAGCCAAATTCTTTTGTTTTATAAAAGAATTCATGTTCAAAAAACTAATGACATTTAGAATTCAACACAAAATCATAAATATAGCCCTGCTAATTTGTAGTATTTTGTTGCTTCTTTATACTGGATATAGAAGCTATTCTTTATCCTTTACACATGATGAAAGTTATTCATTTAATAATTATTACAATTTATCCTTCACAGAAATACTAACGTATAATTTCTACCCAATTATAGCAAACAATCATATTTTAAACAGCATATGTATGAAGTGGCTGGGTGAGCAGTTTGGCAACTCTGAATTTATCTTAAGACTTCATAGTTTTTTAGCACATATAGTTTACTTAATTTTTACCTACTTCATTTTAAAAGAATTCAAATCTAAATTTATTCTTGTATTTGGCTTTATCATTCTTAATTGCAATCCATATCTATTAGATTTTTTCTCTCTTGCTCGTGGATACGCTCTATCTATTGCTTTAATGATTGTAAGCTTATATGCCTTTATTTTATATTTAAAATACAATAAATATGGTGCGTTAGTTCTGAGTCTATTAATTGCTTTATTAGGGATTTTAGCTAATTTCTCATTAATGAGTTATACGGCTGCTTTAATTATTGTTTACGAATTGGTATTTATTATTCAAAAAGAAAAAATCAGAAGTATTTTTAAAAAAAACATTCCTATTGCTATTACTATTATGGTGATGTTTCTAATATACGAAGGCCCCATTAAAGTATTAATTTCCTATAATCAATTAAATTTTGGAGGAGAAAAAGGATTATGGGAGGAGACAGTAATATCAAGCATTTGCTCTTACCTTTATTCACCTCCCTTTTCTGAGTTTTTAGTATGGATACTAAAAATATTAATCATATTAGTAAGTGTTAGTTCTTTAATTATTTTAGTAATTCAATTCAAACATAAATCACAAAACTATTTTAGCTATATTTCTATTATTCTAATTCTGATATTGCTATCAAACGTTTTTCAGCATATATATTTAAATGGAAGTTATTTTTCAAATAGATTTGCTTTATTTCTTGTTCCTCTTTTCTTTTTTTCATTTATTAATATTATTTGTTTTTTAATCTCAAAAAACAAATGGTTACATTCTGGAGGATACGTTGTTTCATTATTTATATTATCATGTAGTATTTATATATCACTGACTGAAATGAATTTCAATCATTTTAGCAATTGGACTTATGATGCAAATATAAAAGACATGTTAGCTGATTTATCAAAAGAAAAAAAGGGAAATCAAAAAATCAAATTAGGTGTCACATGGTTGTTTGAGCCTTCCTTAAATTTTTACAGAGAAACTCAATCTTTATACTGGTTAGATTATGTAAATAGAGATGGCCTTAATGGCGAATATGATTATTACTATGTAGACCCAAGTGAGCTAGAATCTTTTAATATTGAAAACAAAATTTTATTAAAAGTATATCCAGATTCTGAGGCAAGATTATATAAAAGGATTAACTAAAGTGCTAGTTAAAAGTTCCTCCATCAAAATCAGAACTCTCTATGGGTAAATCTTTTTCTGTTTGTGCATCATAAACACTACAGTCCAACTCTATGTCACCCATGTTAGTTGGTTTCACAAATCCATTTTTACTAACTTTTAAACTTGGATCAGCATATACTTTCTGAAAAAATTTACCCCAAATTGGCAAGGCCATACTTGCTCCTTGTCCCTCGTTAGTAGAATTAAAGTGCACACTTCTTTCTTCTCCTCCAACCCAGCATCCAGCAACCAATTCAGGCGTTAATCCCATAAACCATCCATCTGCATTATTTTGAGTGGTTCCAGTTTTTCCAGCAATTTCGTTTCGTAAATTATATCTAAATCTCAATCTACTTCCCGTTCCATAATCTACAACGCCTCGCATTAATTGAATCATAGCATATGCATGCTGTTCACTTAGCACCTCATCTGAAGTTGGGAAAAACTCTTCTAATACTTTTCCATTTTTATCTTCAATACGTGTAATAAATGTTGGTTGTATATAAGTGCCTTTATTGGCAAATGTGGCATTTGCAGCTACCATTTCGAAAACAGAAATATCTGGTGTTCCTAGAGCTATTGAAGGAACCGCATCAATAGGCGATGTAATTCCTAAACGGCGTACTAAATTAATAACAGCATCAGGTCCATATTGCTTCATTACCCAAGCTGTTACGTAATTAATGGACCCTGCCAATGCATAACGTAAAGTAACCATTTTACCTGTGCCTTTATTTCCATCTGAATTATCCGGACACCAATCTGGCTGATCAGGGATAGAAATACATGTTCTCACATTTGGAACTTGATAACAAGGGGATAATCCATTTTGAATAGCCATTGCATACACAAATGGTTTAAATGTTGAACCTACTTGTCTTCTACCAACTTTAGCGTGATCAAATTTAAAATGTTTATGATTTACACCTCCAACCCAAGCCTTAACATAACCTGTGCTAGGATCAATAGAAATAAATCCAGCATGTAAAAAACTTTTGTAATAACGTATACTATCCCAAGGCGACATCGTTGTATCAATATCACCACGTAAACTATACACTGTCATCGCCACAGGTTTTTTAAATTCTTCTAAAATTTGTTCTTTAGATAAGCCTGCGTTTTTCAATGAACGATATCTATCACTACGCTTCATAGAGCTCATCATAATATTTTCGATTTGCTCTTTGTTTACATTCCAAGCAAAAGGTGCATTTTTTTTCGTTTTACATTCTTTAACAAACATTTTTTGTAAATCCGTCATGTGTTCGTTTACAGCTTCTTCCGCATACGTTTGCATACGAGAATCTATGGTAGTGTATATTTTTAAACCATCTTTGTAAATATTGTATGGCTTGTTAGTTTCAGGATTAATATGTTTTGCACACCAATCTTTTAAAAAATACTCTCGTAAATATTCTCTGAAATAAGGAGCTAAACCATCATTATGATCTTCAGGACGATAAATTAAGCCCAAAGGAAGAGTTTTAAGACTATCGTATTTTTGTTGAGTTAAATAACCATACTTTACCATTTGGTTCATCACCACATTTCTTCTTTTCAAGGTAGCCTCACCTCTTCTGATTGGATCAAATAAAGAAGGATTTTTAGCCATTCCTATAAGCATTGCAGCCTGCTGAACTTCTAAACTATCTTGAGAACGATTGAAATAAATTTGAGAAGCTGATTTAACACCAACTGCCAAGTGAAGAAAATCAAATTTATTAAGGTACATCGCTAAAATTTCATCCTTTGTATAATTTTTTTCTAAACGTGCAGCAATAACCCATTCTTTTAGTTTTCTGATAACAGTTTGAAACTTGCTTAATTTTTCTCTGGGGAACATCATTTTTGCAAGCTGTTGCGACAGTGTACTTCCTCCTCCACTGCTTGAACTACCAGTTGCTGCTCCAAAAACAGCTCTCCCTATTGCTTTTAAATCTACTCCACTGTGTTCGTTAAACCGAGCATCTTCGGTAGCTATTAACGCATCTACTAAATCTTTATCTAATTCATAATACTTTACATTAACTCTATTCTCAGCATAATATTTCCCTAAAGTTTTCATATCACTACTATAAATTACAGTAGCCAAATTGCTTTTAGGATTTTGAAGCTCTTGAACACTAGGCAAGTCAACAAAAATTTCTAAGGAAATAAAACTTACTAATAAAAATAAAATAATAAATGGCGACCATACAAGAAGCCAAGTTAAACGGATATATTTTGTAGATGAATTAGATGCCATATATTTTAGATTTACAAAGTTAATTTAAAAGCTTGGATTGAAAAATTTTAAGAAATAATAATAGAAATCCAATAAATCTACATTTTTGACTCACGAATAAGTAATTTATTAAGAGTAAGTGTATTGTAATTTTCAAAAAAAAGGTCTATATTTGAAATTCATTAATACGTTGAAAATATGGGAGTTACTTTTAATTTTCTTATTTTCTTCAAAAATTATACAAAATTAACAACATACACGCTTAATAACAAGATACATATATCATGAAAAAACGTTTACTTTTTATCTTGACTATCGCAGCAATTTCTTTCTCTAATGAATTTTCTGCGCAAACCAATACAACAAAAAAGGTTGATCCCTTTACTTTTGATGAAGAAACTGCTATTGAGCAAGCTAAGGCTAAAGGCATAAAACCTTCAGAAATAAAAGGGTATGTTGAATATTTAAAAAATGACTTTTATTCACAAAAAGCTCTGGCAAAACAAGCTCACAAGCATACTCCATATGAAGCAGCAGGAAACCAAGGTATTCAAGAGTCGGTTATTTATTTAGAACCAAATAAACCTATGAGCTTAGGCTGTCCTAATATGGGTTTTGAACAATACAATTTTAATGGCTGGACAGGCGGTATAGGTACTGTTTCAACTGGTCCTGCTGGAGGTAATCCTAATTACACGTCTACAGGAACTGCTATTGTTAATACAGCAGGAAGTTACGTTCCTTCTACAAACACAATTAATTATCATACAATCATGTCTCTACCTCCAGTTGATCCCAACTTAGTAACGATTAACGGTTATGATGAAAATGCTTGCCGAGCTATTGGAACTCAAACCATTTCAGACATCCCATTTGTAAGTCCTTTTAGCTTTGACCCAGTTTCTGTGAGAATGAACGGAACAAATGCTAGTTACAGAGCATGTCGCTTAAAATATATTACAACTTCTTCTTCAACCAATCAAAGATTATCATTTAGTTACGCTGTAGTTTTACAAAATCCAAGTGGTCACTTAGTAAACGAATCTCCATATTTTAAAGTAGAAGTTAGAAATGAGACAACAGGTGCGATTTTACCTGGTTGTACATCTTATACATTTAACCCTAAATCAACATCTCCTTCCGATTCATTAAAACAATCTGTTGTTGGTAGCTCATTTGATCCTACATTTTATAGAAAATGGCAATATTATTCTGTGGATTTATCTACTTTACCATCAGGGACAAGCGTATCAATCAATTTTGAAGTTGGTGGATGTACTCAAAGCGGACACTGGGGTTATGCATACGTAGACGCTGAATGTGGCGGAGTTGGTACTCCTTATGCAAATATGTGTTCTGGTTCAAACTTTGCTACTTTAGTTGCTCCTTCAGGATTTAACTCTTACCAATGGTATGGTC
>JBBIUW010000188.1:0-5765 GCA_037440045.1 Sphingobacteriaceae bacterium | reverse complement strand
CACCAATAGACATTTTAGTGGGTTTGTATTCTTTAATTTCTCCATTTGAAATAATGTATAATGGACGATTTGCACCAGAATACAATAACTCATTGGTTTGGTAATTAATCATGCAAAATACAATGTCCATTCCGTCATTAGTAATTGACGAACTGTCCTGACGAAGCGTTAATTTAACTAAGCGATTTAATTCGGTTAATACTTCATTTGGCTTGTATATTTTTTTGACATTAAAAATTTCATTCAATAACATACTACCAATCATGCTGGTAATTGCTCCCGGAACGCCATGTCCAGTACAATCACCTACAGCAAGTAATGAAAATTCCTGCCCCGCACATTCTGGCTCATCACTAAAAATCTCCACTGGAGAATTTTTTGACGTGATGGCCTCAGCCCAATAAAAGTCACCACTTACAACGTCTTTAGGTTTAAAAAACAAATCATAATTTTTGAAAAAAGTATCAAGTTCTGATGTTTTAGGAATACTGGCAGTTTGAATACGTAAGGCATAGTTAATACTATCATTGATTTCATGATTTTTTTCTTCAACTATTTTTTTCTGACGTTCAATTTCTAGTTTTTGTTTATGTAAAATGGTGTTGGCTTTTTGTTTTGCACGATAGTTTTTTACGGTAATAACTAGCATTAAGCTTATAATAGCTAAACCAATTAAAAGTAAGTTCCGTTGTTTACGTTCCTGCTCTAATTCAGCCTTACTTATTAATTCTTTTGCTTTAGTTTCTGCTTCTATTTTCTTTTGAGTTTGTTCAAATTCATAATTTAATTTAAGCTCAGTTTGTTTTTTAGCTTCATTTACATTAAAAGCCGAATCGCTCCAAGCTTTGTATAATGTATATGATTGCAGGGCTTCTTGGTATTTTTTTTGGCGTACGTAAACCTCAGAAATACGTCTATAGTATTGCATAATCGTTTCGCGAGAAACTTTTTTTGTGATATACTTTAAACCGATATTAAAATAGTTGAGAGCTTCATCTAATTTATTTTGCTTTTCAGCTAGCATGCCCATTGATGAGTAAAGAGTATTTAAACGAACAGAGTCTTTAAAATTGATTGCTAACTCAATAGCTTTTAAATAATTTTTTTCGGCATTTACAAAATCTCTTTCTTCATAACTAAAGCCTCCAATATTTGCATAATCCATAATTAAGCCCTCTTGATCATTTCTTTTTTCATGGATTTTTAAGGTTGCCATTAAGTACTTTTTGGCACTATCAATTTGTCGTTCTCTGTGAAATAATTTGCCCAATTTATAGTAGCAAATTGCTTTGTCATTTTCATCTTTATCCGTTGTTTCGTTAATATTTAATGCTTTTTTGTAGAATTGAAAAGCCTTTTTATTGTCTTTTGTTCTTTCATATATCGAACCTAAATTGATGTTGATGGTGAACATTGAACTAGAGTCATTCATCTCTTCCGAAATTTTGATACCCTCTAATAAATATTTTAATGCGTTAGTGATATCTTCCGTTTTTTTACAATGAATACCTAAATGTAAATAAGCCGAAAGCATTTCTTTTTTATCCTTTATTACAGAACTTATTTTTAATGCTTTTTGAAAATGATCAGCTGCTTTATCTGATTGGTTTAGCTGCTCATATATTGTCCCATAAACATTATACACATTAGCAATGTCACTCAAATTATTGTGTTTTTTTGCAATGTCGTAAGCTTTATTTGCCAATATCATGGCAGAATCTAAGTTCTTTTTTTTGCGAAACAATTGAGCTTTATAAGCTAGACCTTTATATGAAAATTTATCATTACCGTTGTGTGAGGCAATGGAAATGGATTGCTTGTTAAATAATAGAGCAGAATCTAAATTTCTATCTAAATAAATTTTTGTTAATGCATTTAGTGTATTAATCTTCTGAGTATCAGAATTTGCTTTATTTAATTTACTTAATAAAAGGGAAGGATCTTGCGCTTTACAAAATCCAAAGGCAAAAAATAAAATTGTTAAAATAACTCCCTTCATCAAGTTTTATTTAAACGAAAATAAGTATTCGTTATTTACTAAGGTAATATTAAACTTGATTTTTAACAAATAAAATTACATTCTTTCAGGTACATCAATACCTAAACACAACATACCATTTTTAATAATATTGGCAGTGGTTTCAATTAATTTAATTCTAAATTCTTTAATGGTGTTGTTTTCTTCTTTTAAAACAGGGCATTCATTATAGAATTGATTAAATAATTTGGTTAATTCATAAATGTAATTAGCCACTACAGCAGGGTTGTATGTATTTGATGCTTCTGCTAAAATGATTGGAAATTCGTATTGCAGTTTAATTAATTCTTTTTCCTTGTCTTGTAAGGTAATAGCATCAGCAATAGAAATTGATTGAGTATTGCCTTCAAACTTTCTTAAAATAGATTTAATACGAGCGTGTGTGTACTGAATAAAAGGACCTGTATGACCATTGAAATCAATACTTTCCTTTGGATCAAACAACATTTTCTTTTTAGGATCTACCTTTAAAATAAAATATTTTAAGGCACCCATCCCAATAGTTTGATAAAGTGTTTCTAGTTCTTCTTTTGTAAAACCGTCAACTTTGCCTAATTCTTCGGTAGTTTCTTTTGCTGTAGCAATCATGCCATCCATCAAATCATCAGCATCTACAACAGTTCCCTCACGGCTTTTCATTTTTCCTTCAGGTAATTCTACCATTCCATAAGATAAATGATAGCATTCCTTAGCCCAATCATAACCTAATTTTTCAAGTATTTTAAATAGTACTTTAAAGTGATAATCTTGCTCATTACCTACTGTATAAACCATTTGAGATATTTTAGGAAACTCCTTAAAACGCTCAATGGCAGTTCCCATATCTTGAGTAATGTAAACCGAAGTTCCATCGCTACGTAATACTATTTTTTCGTCTAGTTTATCTTCGGTTAAATCAATGGCAACACTTCCATTGTCTTTTTTATAAAAAATACCTTTTGATAAACCTTCCTGAACAACCTCTTTTCCTAACAAATACGTATTACTCTCATAATACATTTTGTCAAAATCAACTCCCAACATTTTGTATGAAACCGCAAAACCATCATACACCCAACCATTCATCATTTTCCATAAATTAATGGTGTCAGGGTCGTTTGCTTCCCATTTTAATAGCATTTCCTGAGTTTGCAACATAATAGGCGCTTGTTTTTCTGCATCTTCTTTTGTTGCGCCTGCATCTACTAAAGTTTGAATTTCTTTTTTATACGCTTTATCAAATTCTACATAATATTTACCAACTAAATGGTCGCCTTTCATACCACTTGATTGTGGCGTTTCCCCATTACCAAATAACTTCCAGGCAATCATACTTTTGCAAATATGTATTCCGCGGTCGTTTACTAAGTTTACTTTTATCACATCATGCCCTTGGGTTTTCATGATGGTAGCAACTGAGTATCCTAATAAATTATTACGAACATGCCCTAAATGCAATGGTTTGTTGGTGTTAGGTGATGAATACTCTAACATAATTTGTTTACCAGAACTTTTTGCAGGTTTAATACCGTAGTTTGTATCTAGGCTTATACTTTTAAATTCGTTTAACCAAAAATCGTTGGATAAAGAAAAGTTTAAAAATCCTTTAACAACATTAAATTTTGTAATAGCTGGATTGCTTTTAACAAGTTGTTCTCCAATCAACTCACCTGTTTTTTCGGGAGTTGCTTTAGCTGCTTTTATATACGGAAAGGTTACTAATGTGTAATCTCCTTCAAATTCTTTCTTTGTTTTTTGAAGAATAATGTCGTTTGGATGAGTTGTTAATCCAAATAATTCATTAATAATGGGCGAAATGCTTTCTGATAAAAAATGCTCTATGTTCATGCGGCAAAAGTACATTTTTTTAGATTATGATTTAACTATTTAAATACTTAATATTTACGGTATTTTACATATATTCGCTATAGAATTTGCAGACCTTTTATGAGAAAAATTTTAGTAACCGGAGGTGCCGGAAATGTTGGAGGAGCTTTAGTAGAAAAATTAGTTCAGGATAAGACAAATTTTGTGGTTGTGGTAGATGATTTATCTACAGGTTACTTGTCAAAATTACCATCTTCCGAACATGAAAATTGGAAATTCATTAAGGCAGATGTAAATAACTACCGCGAAATATCAGCCATAATGTTAGCGTATAATTTTCATTATGTGTTTCATTTTGCTGCAGTGGTAGGGGTTTTAAGAACTCAAGAAAATCCAGTAAGTGTATTAAACGATATTTCAGGAATTAAGCACATTTTAAATTTATCAAAAAACTCATCGGTTAAACATGTGTTTTTCTCTTCTTCATCAGAGGTTTATGGAGAACCTGTAGAGTTGCCTCAGCATGAGCATCGTACTCCTTTAAACTCTCGTGTACCTTATGCTGTAGTGAAAAACGTAGGTGAAAGTTTTTTGAAAAGCTATCATCAAGAATTTGGTTTAACGTACACTATTTTTCGATTCTTTAATACATATGGACCAAATCAAAGTACAGATTTTGTTGTATCACGCTTCTTATCGTTAGCGCTTAAAGGCGAAGATATTACTATTTATGGAGATGGTTCTCAAACCCGTACGTTTACCTATATTGACGATAATATAGATACAATCGTGTCTATTATGAATAATAGATTATTAGAAAACGATGTGATAAATATTGGAAGTGATAAATTAATGACTGTTTTGGATTTAGCTAAACTAGTCATTAAACTTACAAATAGCAAATCTCAAATTGTTCATTTACCTCCTTTAAAAGAAGGAGATATGACACGTCGTCAGCCTGATAATACAAAAATGAAAGAAATTTTAGGAAGAGAATTAATTTCAGTTGAAGAAGGAATTAAGCGTATGATGGCAAGTCAAAAATACCTACAATCAATTGGTTTATAAATTATGTGCGGTATTACAGGAATTGTTGATTTTAATACAGATAACTCAAATCATCTTGCTGCCATAAAAAAAATGAATGATGCCATTGCGCATCGTGGACCAAATTCAGAAGGGATTTGGAATGACAAGCATTGTTTTTTAGGCCATCGTCGTTTATCTATCATCGATTTATCTGATGCTGGAAATCAACCATTTTTTTCGCAGGATAAACGCTATGTGATGGTGTATAATGGTGAGTTATATAACTATAAAGAGTTAAAATTAGAATTGCAAAGAGCGCAACATGGTACCAAAGAATTGCCTTACTTTTTTACAACAAGCACAGATACGGAAGTTATTTTAGCAGCGTATTTAAGATGGGGTATAGATTGTGTGAAGCGTTTTAATGGAATGTTTGCCTTTGCCATTTGGGATACTGTTGACCAAAAAATAGTAATAGCACGTGATAGAATGGGAGTAAAACCATTGTATTATCATTTTAAAAATAACACACTGTTATTTGCATCCGAAATTAGAGCGTTGATAAACTCAGGATTAATTGATAAAAAAATTAATTTAAAATCAGTGGCAGAATATATGCAGTATGCCACGGTTCATGCTCCTAATACTATTTTACAAGATGTTTTGATGTTAATGCCTGGACATTATTTAGAGCTTGAAGTTCAAAGTTCAAGGTTTAAAGTTGAACAGTATTGGAACATTAACGATTTTGCAAAATCAAAAGAAGATTTAAGCTACAAGCAAACTTGCCAAAAAGTAAATGAACTATTAACGGCTTCGGTAGAAAGACGTTTAGTGGCAGATGTACCATTTGGTGCATTTTTATCGGGAGGCATTGATAGTAGTGCAATTG
>JBBIUW010000187.1:0-5792 GCA_037440045.1 Sphingobacteriaceae bacterium | reverse complement strand
TTTTTGAATAGTAATGTGCATAAAAAAAATCCCGCTATGAATATTAGCGGGATTTTTGAATTTTTATTTGTTTACTTTTTCAAAAACTTAAAGTCTTTTCCAATGTATCTGGCATTGTTTCCTAATTGTTCCTCAATACGTAACAATTGATTGTATTTTGCAATCCGGTCGCTACGAGAAGCTGAACCTGTTTTGATTTGTCCGCAACTTAACGCTACAGCTAAATCAGCAATGGTCGTATCTTCAGTTTCTCCACTACGGTGACTCATTACTGATGTATAGCTATTAGTATGTGCTAACGAAACAGCATTAATAGTTTCTGTTAATGTTCCAATTTGATTAACTTTTACTAAGATAGAGTTTGCTACGCCTGTATTGATTCCTTTTGATAAGAAGTTAACGTTAGTTACAAATAAATCATCACCTACTAATTGAGTACTTGAACCTAATTTATCAGTCATTAATTTCCAACCATCCCAATCTTCTTCTGCAAATCCATCTTCAATGGAGATGATAGGATATTTTTTTCTCCAATCAGCCCAAAAATCAACCATCTGAGCAGATGTTAATTTATCTCCTGTTGATTTTTTGAAGTGGTATACTTTTTCGTCTGTATTATAAAATTCAGATGAAGCGGCATCCATAGCAATATAAATATCTTCACCAGCTTTATATCCTGCTTTATCAATAGCTTGCATTACTGCTTTAATAGCTTCTTCATTGTTTTTAAAGTTTGGAGCAAAACCACCTTCGTCACCAACGTTAGTAGCTAATCCTTGAGATTTTAATACAGCTTTTAAATGATGAAATACTTCAGTTCCCATTCTTAAACCTTCACTAAAGCTTTCTGCTCCAATAGGCATGATCATGAATTCTTGAAAATCAATTCCATTATCAGCATGTGATCCACCGTTTAAAATGTTCATCATTGGAATAGGTAAGATATTAGAATTAACACCCCCTACATAACGATATAATGGTTGGCGACATTCTTCGGCAGCAGCTCTAGCTACAGCTAATGATACGCCTAAAATTGCATTTGCACCTAAATTTGCTTTGTTTGGTGTACCGTCTAATTCAATCATTGCGGCGTCAATAGCTGCCTGATCGAAGATATACATACCTTTTAAACGTTCAGCAATAGCTGTATTTACATTGTTTACAGCTTTTAAAACACCTTTTCCTAAATATTGTGATTTGTCATTGTCACGTAATTCTACAGCTTCGTGCATTCCAGTAGAAGCTCCTGATGGAACTGCTGCTCTTCCTAAAATACCTTGATCGGTTACTACATCTACTTCAATGGTTGGGTTTCCTCTTGAATCTAAAATTTGTCGGGCTACAATAGCGTGAATAAATGACATAAATTGTGTTTATATAAGGTTAATGATGTGTAAAATTAAATAATGTTTTAGAACTATAAAAAATAAAATATAAAGAGTATTCAACGATTGTTAATGACGTTTGTCAATGCCCCACAATAGCTTATTTCGGAGAGTTTCAAAAAAGTGCTGGCCTTCTAAATTTATCATATGAAATTTAAAATCTGCTTTTTTAATAATTAACTCTGATAAATTATTGATGGTTTTTGACCGAGAATCTAATGATACGTTAAAGCTATCACTTCTGCCACTAACTTTAAAACTTAACGTTTTATTATTTGAAATAACAATAGGGCGCACATTTAAATTATGAGGTGCAATTGGAGTAATGATGAAATTATCAGAATCAGGAACCATGATCGGACCTCCACAACTCAATGAGTAGGCTGTAGATCCTGTTGGTGTTGATACAATTAACCCATCCGCAAAATAAGAGTTTAAAAAAATACCATCCACATAAGTATCAATGTTAATCATCGCACTCGATTCTTTTTTATGAATGGTAAATTCATTTAAAGCATAATTTACTTCGTTAAAACAGGTTGTTTTATCTAACTCAATTAATTCTCGTTTATCAAGTGTAAATTTTTCTTTAATTAAAAGCTGTATTGCTTTTTCAAAATCTTCTTTATATACAGTTGCTAAAAAACCTAATCGTCCAGTATTTACACCTAGCACTGGGATGCCAGATTTTCGAACATACTCCAATGTTTCAAGCATTGTTCCATCTCCTCCCAACGAAATAACATAATCTGCTTTTGCAATTAACTCTTCCGCATTAGAATAAGTATCTAAATCATAAGAGGTATTTAAAGTACTGTTAACGTATTCTAAATAGGATTTAAAAACAATGACTTTAAAATTTTCTCTTGAAGATAACGCCAAAAGATTGTCTAAATAATTAGGATTATTATCTTTTGTGTTTCTGGCGTATACTGCTATTGTCATAATTAACTGATGACTCTATATATTTAAGAAATGCAAAAACTCATCCAGTTTATTTTTCATTCCGCCTTCAAAATCACTATTTTGAAAAGACGCTTTAACTACATAATTATATCTGTAAAATGTTTGTAGTATACGAGATAAATCTTCTTTATTGATTTTTAAAGTCACCTCTACTTTAGTACTATCTGGAACTGATGAAACATGTGCACTTAAAATTTTAGCTTCATTCCCTTCGATAATACTAGATATTTGAGTTAATGAGTAATCTGCTTGATTCACTTCTAAGACAATAACACCGCCAACATTTTGAACAGAAGCCATTGACGAGATGTTTTGTAATAAGCCTTTTAGAGTAATACAACCTTTGTATAATTCTTTATCATCCAACACAGGTATAAGTGTTAAATTAAAAGACATCATTAATTTTAATAAATCATAAGTGTGTTGATAGTTGTGTATGATAGGTTTTAAAAGAGGGGTTTTTAACTCTTCTATTTTTTCTTCTGGATGATTATAATCCATTAAATCATGTTCAGAAACTAAGCCTATCAATTCTCTGTCCTTAACAACAGCTAAATGAGATACTTTAAATTGTTCCATCCAATCCAATGCCATCTCAACAGTATCTGTATGTTTTAATGGAGGTATTTCGTCTGTTATTAAGTCCGCTACTAGCATAAGCAAAAATACTACTTTTATTACAAAACGAGGGTATGAAAAGGATATTGTTTTTCAATGGTAATCAAGGTTTTACAAAAATTGGCAATTTTTAAACTTTCTGAGATTAGTCAACTTTATAAAGCTATAAAACCTTTATATTTGAACTCAAATTTGTATATGATTTCTTTTGATAATACTGAAAATGCTTTTAAAGCAAAATCAAACAGCGATTTAAATCGTTCGTATTGGTTATTTAAAATGGTTAGCAATCCAGGCTTAGTTAAATTTGGTGCAGTAGCTGCTCCAATTGGTTTAGCAACAGGCTTTAAAGGTTTAATAAAAAACACCATTTTTAAACAATTTGTTGGTGGAGAAAATATTACAGAATGTGATAAAACCATCGCAGAGCTTGGTAAATACAACATTGGAACTATTTTAGATTATAGTGTTGAGGGAAAAGAAAGTGAAGCCGATTTTGATGCATGTTGTAAAGAAACTATTGAAACTATTCATAAAGCAAAAAATGATAAACACATTCCTTTTTCTGTGTTTAAAGTTACTGGTTTAGCACGCTTTGCTTTGCTTGAAAAAGTGAGTGCAAACGAAAAATTAACTGAAGCTGAAACTAAAGAATACGAAAAGGTAAAACAACGCGTATATCAAATTAGTAAAGAAGCACATGCTGCCAATCAGCCATTGTTTATTGATGCAGAAGAAAGCTGGATACAACCTGCAATAGATGCTTTAGCAGATGAGAATATGGCATTGTTTAATAAAGAAAATGCAATCGTATATAACACTTTTCAATTGTACAGAAAAGATAGACTGGATTTTTTGAAACAAACTATCGCTAAGGGAAAAGCAAATGGATTTCATGTTGGTGCCAAACTAGTACGCGGTGCATATATGGAAAAAGAAAGAGCAAGAGCTATTGAAAAAAATTATCCTTCTCCAATTCAAGATACTAAAGAAAATTCGGATAAAGATTATAATTTAGCTTTAGAAGAGTGTGTGAAAAATATAGATATGATGGGGCTTTGCGCTGGTACACATAACGAAAAAAGTAGTTTGTATTTATCAGAACTGTTATCCAAATATGGAGTAGAAAGTAGTGATAAAAGAATTTTCTTTTCTCAATTACTTGGTATGAGTGATCACATCAGTTATAATTTAGCCTTGGCAAATTATAATGTTGCTAAATACGTTCCTTATGGTCCTGTGAAGGAAGTGTTACCATATTTAATTAGACGAGCTCAAGAAAACACGTCTGTTAAGGGGCAAACAGGCCGAGAATTAGGATTAATTATTAAGGAAAAGGAAAGAAGAAAAAAATAAAATTGAGATTTTATTAATAAAAAAATCCCCCTAACAATTTTGTTGGGGGGATTTTTTATTTAATTATTTTATTCTACAGGTTTAGGAGTTTCTTTATTTTGTTCCTTAAACGCATCAAAATCAAATGTTAATGTAAAACGTAATGTGTTTTGTAACGGATTACGTTGTGTAATAGGAATTAAATAAGCCATATCTAATCCAAACACATTGTATCTTAATCCAATACCTGCTGTGAAAAATTTACGATTACCTTTTGTTTTTGATTCATTAAAATAACCTGCTCTAACAGCAAATGTTTTTGCATACCAATATTCAAAGCCTACACTATAGTTAATTTCTTTTAATTCTTCTTTGCTTCCACCTGGAGCATCGTTAAAAGATTGAACCATTCCTTTAGCTACACTCACGTTAGGATCTTTACCTGCAGCAATAATTTTATTACCATCATTATCAACGGCATCAACTGCTGTTTCGTTACCTAATGAGTCTAATGCTTTTTTATAAACTGGTTGAGTTGGAACTAATAGTTTGTTTGCATCAGCATAAATTCCAAAAGTGTTAGTTTCATCAATGTCAAATTTTAATCCGCCTCCTAATCGTAAATTAATAGGAATAAAATCTTTCTTTACAGAGTAAGAAATTTTTTGACCAATATTGCTCACTACTAAACCTAAAGTTGCGATTGCTTTTTTATCGTTGATTTTTAGTTTTTGTGATTGATAATATAAACCTACATCAACAGCAACAGATGTTCCTGGTTTTGTTGGTTGACCATTTTGCAGAGTGTAATTTCCTGTTAAGTTTGAACGAATGTAGCGAGCTGCTAAACCTGCAGAAAATGTTTTAGATAATTTTTGAGAATAAGCTAAATCAACAGCAAATTCATTTGGTCTGAATTGACCTGTAGTATTACCAACAATATCAGTAAAAGTAATATTACCCAACGAAAAATAACGAAGCGAAGCTCCGATAGTTTGTGTTTTACTAATTTTGCTGTAACCAGATACATAGTATAAATAAATATCTGGTACTAATTGTTTTAACCATGGTGTAACCGAAATTGCAGCGCCCGCTTTTTTTTCAGCAAAAGCCATTTTAGCCACATTCCAATGTATGCTGTTTCCATCAGCAGGAGTTGCAGCTCCTACTTCTCCCATTCCTCCTTGTTTAGAGTCAGGGCATATCATTAAAAATGGTACAGCGGTTGTAATTGTATTTACTCTTCCGCTTAATTCTTGTGTCGTAAGGTTTGACGAACTACTTGTTTGAGCAATGATTTGTGATGTCAGAGCCACTCCAGTTCCTATAGTTCCTATAATTCGTTTTTGCATTGTTTTTTTCTTTTTTTTAATAAAAGAGAGCATCAAAGATATAATTAATTTAGAATTACCAACTTTTCTATTTTATCAGCCTTTTTTGATGAGCCATCTGTTACCGAAACTTTGTAAATATAAACGCCTCTTGCTA
>JBBIUW010000186.1:0-5821 GCA_037440045.1 Sphingobacteriaceae bacterium | reverse complement strand
ACTCTCTTCCACCCATTCCTTAATTTCTGGCTTGTGGCCTTTTACTAAAAGATCATCAATGCCTTTTCCCAAGTTAATCGGCCAAGTTGCTATTTGAACTTTATATGCCATATTTAATAAAAAAGTCCTATTCAGTTTTGAATAGGACTTTTATGTTGTATTATCAAGAATTAAATTCTTACAGCTCTTACGGCAGTAATTTCTGGAACGGCTTTCATAATGGTTTCTTCAATACCTGCCTTCATGGTCATATGACTCATACTACAAGTACTGCAAGCTCCCTTTAATTCTAGCATTGCTGTGTTTCCGTCTGCAATTTCAAGTAGCTCTACGTCGCCTCCATCAGCCTCTAAATAAGGACGGATTGTTTTTAACGCATCTTCTACTTTATCAAATAATTCTTGGCTCATTTTGTAGTTAAAAAGTTAATTAGTTATGAAAGTTATAAAGTTGAGAAATTTAAAATAGCATGTAAACTTTCTAAACCTTCAAACTATTTAACTTTCTAAACTAAGATTACTTACCTAATTTCTTTTTTAAGTTTTGGTCAATAGCATCTAAAAACTCTTCAGTATATAAATAGTGCTCACCATGTTTTACATTATTTCCATGTGCACATACTGCTAAATCTTTAGTCATTTTACCAGACTCAACAGTTTCAACACAAACTTGTTCTAAAGCTTGGCAGAAATTGATTAGCTCTTGGTTATTATCTAATTTACCGCGGAACTCTAAACCACGAGTCCAAGCAAAGATAGATGCTATTGGATTAGTTGAAGTTGGTTTTCCGTTTTGGTGATCACGGTAGTGACGAGTTACTGTTCCATGAGCCGCTTCAGCTTCCATGATTTTTCCATCTGGAGTGATTAATACAGAAGTCATTAAACCTAATGAACCAAATCCTTGCGCTACTGAATCAGACTGAACATCACCATCATAATTTTTACAAGCCCATACAAAGTTACCATTCCATTTTAAAGCAGAAGCCACCATGTCATCAATTAAACGGTGTTCGTAAACGATACCTGCTGCTTCAAACTTAGCTTTGTAATCTGCTTGATAAATTTCTTCGAAAATATCTTTAAAACGACCATCGTATTTTTTCAAGATGGTATTTTTAGTAGATAAGTATAAAGGCCATTTTTTGTTTAATGCTACATTAAAGCAAGAATGAGCAAATCCACGGATTGACTCTTCAACATTGTACATACTTAAAGCAACACCTGGACCTTTGAAGTTAAACACTTCGTGTTCGATTTCTTTTCCATCTTCGCCAACAAACTTCATGATTAATTTTCCTTTTCCTGGAACAACCATATCCGTTGCGCGGTATTGATCACCAAATGCATGACGACCAACAATGATTGGAGCTGTCCAGTTAGAAACCAAACGAGGCACATTTTTACAAACGATTGGTTCACGGAAAACTGTACCATCTAATATATTACGGATAGTTCCATTAGGAGACTTCCACATTTGTTTTAAGTTAAATTCTTTTACACGAGCCTCATCAGGTGTAATGGTAGCGCATTTGATACCTACGCCATATTTTTTAATTGCTTCAGCAGCATCAATAGTTACCTGATCATTTGTTTCATCACGGTACTCCATTCCTAAGTCATAGTATTTAATATCTACGTCTAAGTAAGGAACGATTAATTTGTCTTTAATGAATTTCCAAATGATGCGAGTCATTTCATCACCATCTAATTCTACTACGGGGTTGGCTACTTTAATTTTGCTCATAATATTGTGTTGAAATTGGTTTAAAAAAAGTTAGCCAAATTTAGAAATATAATACGGGCGAGCAAACATTTGTTTCAAAAAAAGAGCATTTTTGATGAATATTTTTACCTACCTTTATTAGTATCTAAATTAGTTAATTATGAAAAAATGCATCTTATTCTTTTTACTTTGTTTATCTGGTATTACTTATGCTCAGGATCAATTGTTTAAGAAAGATAATTCTAAAATTGATGTTAAAATCATTGAAATAAACCAAACAGAAATTAAATACAAACTTTTTACTTACCAAGATGGACCAACGATTACCATCTCAAAAAATGAAGTTGCACTTATTATCTATCAAAATGGTGTACACGAAGTAATAAGCCCAACTACTCCAACTCCTCCCCCTACACCAGTTTACACAGCACCACAACCAGTAGTAATTTACAAAGAATACCGAGACCCTAATATTGCCAGAGATAGTATAAAACATGCTATGGAAAAAGAGTTATTATCCACCAAAAATTTGGTTTCAATGAATATACTTGATCCTATTAATGGCTCATTTAATCTAAGTTATATGCGAGAATTTGCCTACAACTACTTACATGTATATGTACCTGTTTCTATTGGCTTTACAACCCCACATTTTACACAAATATCAAATACGATGTTTACCGGATATGATTATAGCGCCACAACTACAAATTACAATTTTTCTGTATCCAACTTTACTTATACAGCCAAATCATACGAAATAGGCTTAGGGCTTCATTTTCAATCTAGTGGTAATAAACAGGTAACTCATTTTGTTGGCCCATATATTGGGCAAGCTCAATTTAATGGCAATTACGACAAATCTGCACGTAATTATGATCCTACGACTGGTATTAGTACTTCATCGTTTAGCCATAATTATTTTACTATGAATAGATTGTTTTTAATGTTAGACAATGGGGTCTTATTTAAAGCTACTAAAAACTTTAACATCATGTTATTAGTTGGTATAGGATACCATATAGATACATTTAAAGATGAAGATTTAACAAAAGCTACTAATTATAAAACATCATCGCAAAGAGTTATACCTTTAAATGCCTATAAATTTGGGGTAAACTTTGGATATCGTTTTTAATTAGTCGTTTTGGTAAAAAGAAGTGTTTTTTTAAGTAATTGTATATACTTACATTTGTACTTTATTTAAAACTTGTATGAAAATTACCGAACATCTTAAATCTGCGAAAGACACTTTATTCTCGATTGAAATTTTACCACCTTTAAAAGGCAGAAGTATTCAATCTATTTTTGACGGCATTGACCCTTTAATGGAGTTTAAGCCAGCCTTTGTTGATGTAACATACCATCGCGAAGAATACATTTACAAAAAACGTGAGGGCGGCTACCTTGAAAAAGTAAGCATTAGAAAACGCCCAGGAACAGTTGGTATTTGTGCTGCTATTATGAACAAATACGATGTAGAAGCTGTGCCTCATATTATTTGCGGTGGTTTTACACGCGAAGAAACTGAAAACGCGTTAATTGATTTACAATTCTTAGGAATAGATAATGTATTGGCATTACGCGGAGATAGCATCAAAACAGAATCTCAATTTGTACCTGAACCAGGCGGACATAACTACGCTATTGATTTAGTGAAACAAATAAAAGACATGAACAGCGGACTTTATTTGGATGACGAAATGAAAGATGCTTCGCCAACTGATTTTTGTATGGGTATTGCTGGTTATCCTGAAAAGCATTTTGAAGCTCCAAACTTATATAGCGATATGAAATGGCTTAAAGCTAAAGTAGACGCTGGAGCTGATTATATTGTGACTCAAATGTTTTTTGACAACAAAAAATACTTTGAGTTTGTTGACTTATGTCGTAAAAATGGTATTAATGTGCCTATTATTCCAGGATTAAAAATATTAACTTCAAAATCGCAATTAGTAGCATTACCTAAAATTTTTCATATTGATTTGCCACAAGATATGTATGTGGAATTAGAAAAATGTAAAGACGATAAAGCCGTGAAAGAAGTTGGTATTAAATGGTGTATTGAACAAAGTAAAGAATTGAAAAAAGCTGGTGTACCATGTTTACATTACTACACAATGGGAACATCAGATAGCACTAAGAGAGTAGCAAAAGAAGTTTTTTAATCTTTTACAATCTATATATATCAAAAAGCCCTGATAACCTCAGGGCTTTTTTTGTAAAATCACTTATCGGCAAAAAGCAATCATTTATTAGTTTAATCCTACACTACTATTCATCTTTTAAAATAATGAGCTATGTAGACTTTAACTTTACTAAAGAATACAAAAACTTACTGTTATGAAAAGATTATTATCACTACTTGCCTTATTGATTTGTTTAACAAACGGTAAAGCACAAAACTATGTTACAATTAACGATACCAGTTTTGTATCATGGTTACAAAATCATATTCCATCTGCTATGAATGGAAATCAGATGGACACCACCCACACAGATGTAACATCAAGGAAACGAATTATTATCCAAAATACCCACATGGTAAATTTAGATGGTATTCAATATTTTGATTCTTTAAAAACTCTAGATTGTAGCATCAATGTTTATGACACAATATCTGTAAGGCTCCAATTTATTCCAGCTTTACCTGCTATGCTTGATACCTTTATCTGCTATGGTAATAAAATTGATAGTTTGCCTCAATTACCAGCCAATTTATTAGTATTGGATTGCGGTCAAAACTTACTTGATAGTATGCCAAGCTTACCTAATACAATAAAATATTTTAACTGTTGGGGAAATCAATTAACTCAATTACCAACTTTACCAGATTCACTAGTAACGTTTAACTGTTGCAACAATCATTTGCAACAATTACCTCCACTACCTATTGGCTTGACTACTTTTACATGCTCAAATAACATATTGACTAGTCTTCCAACCTTACCCGATTCAATCAATACAATAAACTGTAGCAGTAATCAATTGCAAAGTTTACCAACTTTACCGAGTGCCCTTATCTATTTAGACTGTAGTACAAATCAATTAAGCTCTCTTCCTACATTGCCAAACCCTCTGGTTACATTATATTGCAACGGCAATGTATTAACAGGTTTACCTACTTTACCTAGTTCTTTAGCAACCATTGATTGTAGTATAAATCATCTCACAAGTTTACCTACTTTGCCAAATTCATTAGGTTTATTAAATTGTGAAACTAATACTATTACTTCACTTCCAGCGTTGCCAAATTCTTTATATAAATTAGTATGCAGCAGCAATCCATTATCCTCAGGACTTCCTACACTTCCAAACTCATTAAATATTTTATATTGCGTCAGCGATAACTTAACGAGTTTACCAAATTTACCAAATGCATTACAATTTTTAGACTGCCAAGCAAATGCATTACAAGTAATTCCAACATTGCCAAATTCACTACAAACGCTCATCTGTAGCAACAACCCATTAACTAATTTACCAGCACTAGCATCTTTAAATGTATTAGAATGCACATCAAATCAACTTATTAGTTTACCAACTTTACCAAACACCTTAAGTCTTTTAAATTGTAGTACTAACTCACTAAGCGGTTTACCAACATTACCAAATTCATTAAATCAACTAATTTGTAGTAGCAATCAAATAGGGAGTTTACCACTATTACCTGTAAATTTATCGTCTCTAGATTGTAATTCAAATCAAATACATTGTTTTGATCCATTTAATAACATTCCTACATACTTCAACATCAGCAATAACCCTTTCACTTGTCTACCTAACTATATTCCTACAATGGATTCCATTACACTACTATATCCACTATGTACAGCAGGAAATCCATTTAATTGTCCAACCTCTTATGGAATTTTCGGTTTTACATATCGAGATGATAATGGAACATGCGTAAAAGATAGTGGAGATGTAGGTTTAAAAAATGTACCTCTCAAAATTTATGACTCATCATCAAATTTAATAGGCACAACATATACAGCCCTAAATGGAGTTTACCAGTTTTTAGATTCGGCTGGAGTTTATAAAGTTGAAGTAGATACAGTTGACAAGCCGTATATTAGTTCATGTACTTATCCTG
>JBBIUW010000185.1:0-5865 GCA_037440045.1 Sphingobacteriaceae bacterium | reverse complement strand
GGTGTAAAAATATTTTAGCATTAAATATTACACCGTCTCATATTAGCTCATTAACAGAGCGTGTAAAAGGATATAAAGACGCTTTAAAAAAATACGATATTAATTTTAAAGATGATAATATCTTAGAAATATCATTCGATAATATTCAAAACGATGTAAAAAATCAATTAACCAAACGTTTAAAACAAGGAAAGATAGATGCAATTTATACTCTTAATAATCATATTGCTACTGCTTGTTTAAATGTATTTAATGAAATTGGTTTTGATGCGGACAAAGAAGGCGTTTTATTTGCCTCTTTTGATGATATCAGTTTATTTGATTTTGTTAAACCAAATGTGATTTCTGTATCTCAGCCTGTTGAAAAAATAGGAACTGAAGCAGCGAATCTTGCATTGCATTTAATTGATCAAAAATCTAATGATGTTGCTGTGCAAAAAATAGTATTGCCAACTTCTATTATTTCCAGAAATTAAGATTTTTTAATCACATAGATACATCGGTCACTACTTAATTGTAAGCTTCGTTTCGATTTGTTATGTTTTACTTGCTCATAGTATTACATAATACTTCAATTCTTATGTTTTTTTATGGTTTAAAATGCACTAATTCTAATGGATTTTAATTTCCAATCTATAAAAAAAACTTTATATTAGCACCACTAAAAAAACACACTATGAACTACGATGTTATTGTTATAGGAAGCGGACCAGGCGGTTATGTTACTGCAATTCGCGCTTCTCAATTAGGATTAAAAACTGCTATTATTGAAAGAGAAAACCTTGGAGGTATTTGTCTAAACTGGGGTTGTATACCTACTAAAGCATTATTAAAAAGTGCTCAAGTATTTGAATACTTAAATCATTCAAAAGAATATGGTATTAGTGCAGATAATATCAAGGCTGATTTTGGCGCTGTTATTAAACGTAGCCGAGATGTTGCTGATGGTATGAGTAAAGGTATTCAGTTCTTAATGAAAAAGAACAAGATTGATGTAATCATGGGTACAGCTACTGTTAAAGCTGGTAAAAAAGTGGAAGTGAAAGCTGCAGATGGAAAAGTAAGTACAATTGAAGCAAAACATATTATCATTGCAACAGGAGCTCGTTCTCGTCAATTACCAAATTTACCACAAGATGGCAAAAAAATTATTGGTTACCGTGAAGCTATGAGTTTACCAAAACAACCAAAAACTATGGTAGTAGTAGGTTCTGGAGCTATTGGGGTTGAGTTTGCTTATTTTTATGCAACAATGGGAACTAAAGTTACTATAGTTGAATTTATGCCAAACATTGTTCCAGTTGAAGATGAAGAGGTATCTAAACAATTAGAAAAATCTTTAAAGAAAACAGGTATCGAAATTATGACAGAAGCATCTGTTGAAAGCGTTGATACAAAAGGAGATGTTAGCAAAGTAAATGTAAAAACTAAAACAGGTAATGTTGTTTTAGAAGCTGAAATTGTTTTATCAGCTGTTGGTATTCAAGCTAATATCGAAAATTTAGGGTTAGAAGCAGTTGGTATTGCTACGGATAAAGGCAAAATTGTAACAGATAAATATTATGCTACTAACGTACCAGGTTATTATGCTATTGGTGACTGTGTTGGCGGACAAGCATTAGCTCACGTAGCATCTGCAGAAGGTATTACTTGTGTTGAGAAAATTGCTGGTGTTCATACAGAACCAATTGATTACAATAATATCCCTGGCTGTACATATTGCCAACCAGAAGTTGCTTCTGTTGGTATGACTGAAAAGCAAGCTAAAGAAAAAGGATATACATTAAAAGTTGGTAAATTCCCTTTCTCTGCATCTGGTAAAGCAAGTGCTTCAGGTGCAAAAGACGGATTTATTAAATTAATTTTTGATGCAAAATATGGTGAGTTATTGGGAGCACATATGATTGGTGCAAACGTAACAGAAATGATTGCTGAGATTGTAGCTATTCGTAAATTAGAAACTACTGGTCACGAATTAATTAAAACTGTTCATCCTCACCCAACAATGAGCGAAGCTATTATGGAAGCTGCAGCTGCTGCATACGGTGAAGTAATCCATTTATAATATAATGCGAAACTGGTTTTAGTATCTCATTAAAATTAAATCAAAAAAAGCCATTCTTATAGAATGGCTTTTTTATTTTGAATTAATGTTTCGTAAAATATAACATTGGTTTTATTTAAAAATTGAGGAGTTTCTCTCTTTCAATAAAATTAAAACGTACTTCTTTAGAGTCTGTTTTTGTTAGTTTAATAATATACCAATGTACTGTTTTAAAAATCCTGTATTCTGGTACACAAGGAGCATTTAATTCGCTCATTGCCCAACGTTTTATATTTATAACATGATGATTCTTATCAGTAGTAGTAAAATGTCTGATATAAAATGGAAGATTATCATAGGCTTTGTCTGAAAGAATTAATTGACAATCGTGGAGATTTGATGAATAAAGCGAACTAGACAAATAAGAATCATATTGATTTTTCAGACTAAAAAAAGGAAAGATTAACATAAGTGTAATAACAATATAAAAGCTGATGCCTTTAAAGAGAATAGATATGTCAAAAAAACGTTCAGTTTTAACATTGGCAAATAATAATAAAACCAAAACAATCATAATTATATTCCATGGCCATACAACAAAATTATAATCTTTACCGGTTGGCCCCAATAGAAAAAGAATAAACAGATGCATTATAATAATTAATGGTACTGCAATAAATCTGATAGGTTTAATAAGTAAAAATACCCCCATACTTAATTCAAAATACGGAACAATATTTCCAAATTTTGTCATTAATTGTATTTGGCGAGGTGATAGAATTCCATCAAATGAACCAACCAACCAAACAAATGTATCAGGTACAAATTCGGGATTCATTTTTTGAATACCACTAAAAATATAGATTAATGATACCAATAATTGTAAGGATATAAATACTGTTGTATAGTTGTTTGGCTCATCAACTCTATGTTTGTAAAATAGAAGTATAAACAAAATCAAAATGTAATTATAAAACCAAGGTTGTAATCTATTTTGGTCATCAAAACAGAGGTATGCTGAAAATAAAATTAAAAGTAGGGTAGGGAATTTCTTCTGAGTAGAAAATGAAAAAATAATCAGTATAATTAAAACAGCTAACTGGATGTAATCATAAGGTGCTGCAACTCCAAAATAATCGTGTATAAGAGTTGCTTTAGGAAAATATCTTTGTCCTCCCCATAAATTATGACTTAAGATAATAGAAATAAATAAGCCAACCAGCACAGTTAATTTAATCAATTGTAAACGTTGTGTAAGGCGCATGTTATTTAAAATTCTCTTTATATAGTTCGTAAGTAACGGATGGCATATTGTCTATTAAAGTATCATTCAGATAAGTCATTCCTAACTTTTTAAACACGTTTATAGAAGCAGCATTTTCTTTCATCGCATTTCCAATAATACGATTTAAATTAAAATGTTTAAATCCATAGTCTATACAAGCTTTTGCTGATTCGGTGGCATAACCTTTTCCCCAGGCACTTTCAAGCAATCTGTAGCCTATATCTGTTTCTTTAGTATCCGTATGATATTTCAAACCACACCAACCAATAGGAGTGTTTGTTTCTTTAATTGCAACAAGCCACCTACCATATCTATTTTCTTTATACTGGTTCATCACATATTTAACAATATCCTCAGCTTCTTCAATAGTATTAAAAGAAGAATCTCCTGTATATTTTACAACATTGTGATTTGAGTTTAGTTCAAAGAAAAATGGTGCATCACTTAAGACGTGTTCTCTTATAATTAAGCGTTCTGTTTCTATTATTATTTTTTTGTTTTCCAATGAAAGTGTATTTTGTGTCACTTCGAGCGTAGTCGAGAAGCTATTTATTTGTTTTTTTTTGAATTATATATAATGTGTGATGTTGTATTTTTACATTTAGCTTCTTCAATTAATTTTTTCCAATCTGAATTTATTAAAGCTTCTTTCTTTTTGGCACTCCATTTTTTAATTTTTGTTTCCCATTCAATTGCTAAATTATAACTCGTAAATAGTTCGCAAAAAGCTAATTCTACAGGACGTCGAGAATAAGTATAAGATTCAGCGTGTATTCCTTTATTATGCTCTATTAGTCTTTTTTCAATATCATTAGTTATACCAGTATAATATGTTCCATCATTACACTTTAAAATATAAACGTATAAATATTTTATAACCATCTTTTCCTTGTTCTCGACTACGCTCGAACTGACAGAGTCGATTGTACTAAAATAAAAAAAGAGATATTTCTATCTCTTTTTAAATTGTAATGTTATGCACAATTATTTTTTAGTATCTGTTGGTGGCGTTTTTTTGTCTTCGGTTTCTTTTCCCATATTCTTAGAAACTTCTTCCAATAGTTTTAATCCTAATAATCCGCTAATTGGTCCATTTGCACCATCACCATTACCACCCGAAATTAATACATCTGGAATCACTTTAATTTTATCTTTACCAATAGCTTCAGTTACTTTTAAACGACTAAAATTATCGCCACCCATCGCTTCTACAGCTAATCGATAAGACTCTGCATTTGATTTACCAATTGCTAAAATACTTTGCGCTTCGGCATTACCGGTTACCTGAATTTTTTCAGCATCAGCATTCGCTAACATTTTCACTTTTTCAGCTTCGGCATTTGCTAATAATTTTGTTTTCTCAGCATCAGCTGCAGCAATCACTTTTAATCTGTCAGCTTCTGCATTAGATGAGATTTTTACACCTTGAGCTTCACCGGTTGCTTTCTTAACGGCAGCATCAGCAATACGTTCAGAGATTAATACACCTTGATCTGCTTTTACAATTTCTTTTTGCATATCAGCAACCGCTGTTTCTTTTTCTAATGCCTGACGAGTAACCTCTGCACGCTTTTGAGTTTCAAATGTTGTATTTTGTTCTTCCGCAATTTTTCTGTCAGTTAAAGTTTTCATTAAACTTTCAGGAGGAACAATATCTCCAATTAAGGTGTCAACCCCATTCACGTTATATTGGTCAAGCACCTGACTGATTTTTGCTTTAGCAGCATCTTGTCTTTCTTTACGTGTACTTAAGAATGCAATCACATCACTATCTTGTGCAGAGTTACGGAAATAGTTACCAATAGTTGGCTCTAAAACCTGACCAACTAAATTCATCATACTACCAAAACGAGCAATTACTTTTGGTGCTTCGGTAGTAGGAATATGAATAATTTGAGATACATCTAAATTAAAAGGGAAACCATCTTTTGAACGAACCGTAATAGTTGATAAATTTTTATCTAATTGATGAGATTCGCTTCGAGCATTTGCCCAGTTTAATACCAAGTTGGTTGTTGGTACTAATTCTACACGCATAATAAATGTGTTTACAGGGTATTTACCAGGCCCTAATGGTTCTGCCCAAACACCTTTTTCGCCTTTACTTACAATGTTACCATGTTTAAATTCGGCACCACTTAAATCTTTTCCTTCAGAGCCAACATAAGAAATAACTACACCAACATAACCAATTGGAATTTCTGTCATTTTAATTTGTTCAACTTGTATAAACCAAGGATTTAAATAGTAAGAACCCGCTAAAATAACTTCGGGGTGTAAACCTTTATTTCCTTCGGCTGATAAAAAGGCATCACAATCTTGAAAGTTATTATGTCCACCTACAGTTTTACCGGCAATGTTTCCTTCTTCAATTGGTTTACCATCTAAAGTCGTAACAATTCCAACCATATTTTCATTTACAAGTGTCATGTCATAAGTCATCACATCAAATAAAAAGGTATTGATACGATATGTACCTGCTGTAATAATAGCAGATTGACGACCTTTGCGACCACCATTTCTTAAAAAGGCTTCC
>JBBIUW010000184.1:0-5870 GCA_037440045.1 Sphingobacteriaceae bacterium | reverse complement strand
ACTGGCATTACCAACATTAATACGTCCTCAGCAGGATTTGCTTTTTGAGTAGGAACAATAATTCCTGCACGGTTTGGAGCGCTCATTTCAATTGTAATTTCATCGCTGTCTAAATTAGTTAGCATTTCTAATACAAATTTAGAGTTAAATCCTATTTCCATATCTTCGCCAACATAAGTACACATTAATGTTTCGTGTCCTTCGTTTGCAAAATCTAAATCTTCTGCTGATATAGTTAACTGGCTTCCAGCAATTCTTAAACGAATTTGGTGAGTAGCTTTATTTGCAAATACACTCACACGACGAATGGCACCTAAAAATGATGTTCTGTCAACTGTTAATTTATTTGGATTTTGTTTTGGTATTACAGCTTCGTAATTAGGGTATTTCCCATCAATTAAACGACACACTAAATTAATGTTACCAAAACTAAAGTATGCATTGGTTTTATTGAATTCAACTTTTACAGCGTCATCAATACCTGATAATAAATTCTTTAAAACGTTTAAAGGTTTTTTAGGCATGATGAATGATGCAGAAGCTCCAGCTTTAGCGTCATTACGTGTATATCTTACTAATTTGTGCGCATCAGTGGCAACAAAAATAGAATTCTCATCATTAAATTGACAAAATACACCACTCATTACAGGGCGTAAATCATCATTACCTGTTGCAAAAATAGTTTTGTTGATTGCGTTTCCTAATACATCACTTTTAATGATTACAGATGTAGCTGATTCAACTTTTGGTAATTTTGGATACTCATCACCATTGTGACCAGTTAAGGTATAATCACCAGTTTCTGTTTTTAGTTTTGCGCTAAATTTTTTGTTATCAATGATAAATGAAATTGGTTGCTCAGGTAAATTACTTAAAGCTTCTAATAATGTTTTTGCAGGAATAGCAATATTGCCATTTTCTGACGACTCAACTTTAATGCTGGTAGTAATGGTTGTTTCCATATCGCTAGCAAATAAAGTAAGCATGCCATTTTTAAGCTCAAATAAAAAACAATCCAAAATAGGAATTGTATTACTAGAGTTTAAAACTCCACTAATCGATTTTAAGTGTTTTAATAAAGTAGATGATGATACTACAAAGTTCATATAGTTAGTTTTTAATCAACCAAATTTAACGATATGAAACCTGTAACTGCTTTTAAATAGAATGTATTTATAAACTACTTTTTAACATTAATATTGAGGTAAAAAATAGGTATAAGTCTGTAAAATTTTACCAAAAACATAAAACTGGGCAACACCATAATCTTTGCCTTTGTTATATTTTACAAACAATCTATCAGGGTCGTATTTATAATTTACTCCATACTGCTCATTTTTACCTGGCACTACTTGTTTATGAAAAAACTCACAAACATTTTGTTCATCATTTCGGTCTGTAATGGTAAGAGTGGCAAATGGAACAGCTCCTTTTGATAAGGAGTCTACTAAGTGATCTTTTTGATCTAAAACAATTTCACAGTTTACATTTTGAAAATAAGCGATGTATTGCTTCATTTTAGATTCATCAAATTTTACAGATCCTTTTTTTGTTTTTAGTCCAAAACGCTGCATACTAAACAAATCAATAGTAAATGATGAATCAGGCATTTCATGTAAATCTAGTTTAATTTGTTTGATTTGAGGGGGGCGGTAATTGATTAATAAACGGTCTCTCCAATCAATTTCATCAGTATTGTAGCGTGTAGATAAGAATCCATCAAAACCTGGAATATGAGTAATAAATGGCTCCTCGTAATTTTCTCCAGTTTCAAGGTTTGTCAAAATCATAAAAGTTCCTAAATGATCTTGAGTTGGATGTCCAACAAAATATTGTTTTACTTTTTCGCCTTTACTATAAACCTCAATTTTTGTTGATTTGGAAGCCATTATTTTAATAACAGAATTACGGCCATTTTTTGAAACTGGTGATTTTACTTCAACAGAAGCTATCGTGTATAATAATAAATCAATTACGTCTTTTCTAACAGGAAATTTTCCATCTAAAACCCAACCTTGTGCTTTTTTCTCTACCAACACTTGTTTCCCATCTTTATCGGCTAAAAATATCTTATCAATACTTGCTGTATCTTTAAATTTAAAATCACTGGCTTCTTTGTCAATTGTTGAGGTTTTACCTTTGCTTTTATAGATGTATATTGAAAAGCCGGCTAAAGCAATTAATATAGATAATATAATGATGCTTGATTTTTTCATGTATAATAAGTTTAAAAATTCAGAAAATTATTTACTGTATTTTTTCTTGCGGATATAAAATTGAACTAATCCAAAACAAATAATAATTAGTAATGGAAGTCCAACATTAGTTAATTTCCACTTTGTTACTTGAGTTGCAATTTTCTTTTTATCCAATAATCTTAATTTCACTTCACGAGAACGCAGTTGTAATAAGCCTTCATCATCTAATAGATAATTCATACAGTTTAATAAAAAAGTTTTATTGGCAAATTGTTGCTTTGTATACATATCATATCCTGTTGGGAAAATCATACCTGTGCCACGTTGATATTCGTTTTTTGCAATATCACCATCAGCTACTACAATCATTTTAGTTGGTTTACTTTTGCCTTTAAAATCAAATATACTATCAGTTAAAATTCTGGTTGTAATTCTGTTTTTATAATTAGATTCAAACTCACCTTCTAGTAAACAAGCTACATTTTGAAAAGAGTTAGTGTATTGGCTTTCATTTGGTTTTAATTTTACTTGTGCCGCTAAAATTCGAACGGGTGTTGGTTGTGTTTTTGTGTACCTTGACGTTTGTAATAAAATAGTTTTTTTGATATCTCTGGCATAAACCGTATCTAAAGTTCCTATGTATTCAGCTCTAATTAAATCAAGATTTTTTACTATTGGATGATTAGAAGAAGGAAGAAGTAATGGATAGTAATTCCAGTAAAAAGGTTTAAAGTCAGGTTGTCCCATTTTAAATCCAACATTTACAGGAACCTGAGCACATTGTAAATCTTGCACTAAAACAGGATTTAAACGAACACCATATTTAAAAAGAATATCATCAAGATTTAAATCGTTTTTAAATCCAAGAGAGAATCCTCTTGTTGTTAATGTGTCTCTGTTCACATAAACTGGGTCAATAAGCCATAACACTTTTCCTCCATGCATTACATATTGGTCAATAATGAACTTATCCTTCTCATCAAATGCCGAATCAGGTTGGGCAATTACAATAGCATCTGCACCTTTTAATGCATATAATTTATTATTTATTTTAACTCTCGAAACATTGTAATATTCGGCAACCGAACGCATGAAATCTGCTCCACGAATGGTATCTAATTCATCATGCCCTTCAACAAAAAGAACTTCTGGTTTTCTTACTAAAGTTGTTTTTTTGATGGCATTTGTTAAGCCATATTCCATTTCTTGAATAGAATTATTAATGCTTTGTTCGGTTTCAAAACCTAATTGACGTTTGTAAATTTGCCAAACGCTTTCTTTTCCTTTGTAACTGATAATTGCTCCTGGCCAAATAAATGTTTCCGAAATTTTTTGAGAACTTCTATCAACAATTTGCTCAGGCATAATACCTTTATCATAAAGTTGTTTCTCTATTTTATCTGTTTCTTCCTTGCTAGGATTATCTAAAGGATTAATTAATTCGTATTCTAAATTACCATTAGAGTATGCTCTAAACTCATCTAATAATTCTTTTGTTTCATTTTTTAAACGAGTAAAATTCGGATTGAAATCGCCTTGTAGGTATACTTTTATGTAAACAACATCGTTTAAATCTTTTAGTAGTTTACGTGATGACTCAGATAAGGTATATCGTTTTTCTGAAGTTAAGTCGAAGCGCTTAAATAAAAAGCCACTAACAAAATTAATAAGAATAACAATGGTAAGAACTGCCACTAAAATGGCGATGTCTCTTTTTTTACGTATTGATTTTTTTTGCGTCATATTACCACTTTCTGCTTTCTAAAACGAGTTTTGATAATAAATTAAACAATGCAATAATGCTCACAAAATAAATAATATCACGTGTGTCAATTACTCCACGACTCATGCTAATATAATGATCGTTCATTCCTAAGCCTTTTACAAAAGCATCGTACTTGCCAAAAACGCCAGAAGATGCTATAAAATCAAAGCCAACATAAGTTATAAAACATAGTAGTAAAGCCATAATAAATGCAATAACTTGGTTTTCAGAAATTGCAGAGGCAAAGGTACCAACTGCCACAAAACCTGCACCTAAAAACAATAAACCAACATAAGAACCCCACATACCACCAGTATCAATATTTCCTTTAGGATAACCCAATTGATGTACAGAATAATAATAAATTAAAGTAGGAAGTAATGATACTATTACTAAAACTACGCCAGCAAAATATTTTGCTAGTACAATCTGTAATTCGCTTAATGGGCGTGTTAGGAGTAACTCAATGGTTCCAGTTTTCTTTTCTTCAGAAAAGCTACGCATGGTAATTGCTGGAATTAAGAATAAATATACCCAAGGGGCTAGGATGAATAATGGGTCGATATTAGCAAAACCATTTTCTAAAACATTAGAGCCAGCACTTTCAGTTGGTACAAGCCACATAAAGGTGCCAATACCTGTTATAAAAACACCAATAGCAATATAGCCAATTAATGAGCTTAAAAAACTTCGTATTTCTTTAATTAATAAGGTAATCATACAAAATTCAAAAATAGCAATAGATTTTAAAATATACTATATTCTTGTATTATCTCGATTTTTTTTAGTGTATTTTAGCATTTTTATTCAAAATGAAGAATCTTGCTCATATTCTGTCCTTTATATTTCATCCATTACTCATGGCAACTTATGGTTGCTTAATTGTGTTTTTTGGATTGACTAACACGATATATTTTATTTTTACGCCACTTAAATTAAAACTGGTATTAACCTTAACTGTTTTTGCTTTTACCTTTTTATTGCCAAGCTTAAATCTGCTAATTCTTTATAAACTTAATTATGTATCATCGTTAAAAATTGAAAATCGCAAGGAGCGTACTTTCCCATTAATCATGACTTCGTTATGTTATTTTGGGTTATTTTATATGATTTACGATTTTAATATTTGGCCTGCTATTAAGCTATTTATTTTAGGAGCTGGTTTGTGTATACTATGTGCTGCTATTATTAATTTATGGTGGCAAATAAGCGCTCATATGATTGGCATAGGAGGACTAGTAGGTGTTTTATTGGCAATTAGTTTTTTTATGCAAATACCTATATTTTATGCTATTACCATATGCTTAATAACTGCAGGGTTAGTAGGATTTGCTCGCTTACAATTGAATGCACACACACCATCTCAGGTTTATATTGGTTTTGTTTTTGGATGTTTAATGCAGTTTTCGTTATTTTTTATAGCTCAAAGTTTTACATTTGTTTAGATTTTTAAAACCATGAACTTAATAACAGGAGCAACAGGATTAGTAGGTGCACACATTGCATTGCAGCTTTTACAGCAAAATAAGCCTGTTGTAGCTATTAAACGCCAAGGAAGTGATGTTTTAAAAACCAAAAAATTATTTTCTTATTACACTTCGGATGCAGAGCATTTATTCCAAAAAATAAAATGGATTGATGCAGATGTTTGTGATATCTATTCAATTTTAGATGCTTTGGAAGGAATAAAGACTGTATATCACTGTGCGGGTTTTGTGTCTTTTAATTCAAAAGATAGTAAACAAATGCATCGTATTAATACAGAGGGTACTGCCAATATTGTAAATGCTTGTTTAGAGAAAAATATTGAGGCATTATGTTATGTAAGTTCAATCGCTACTCTTCAAAATCCAGATATCACTAAAAATATTGACGAGTCGGTTTATTGGAAATCTTCGCCTACAGCC
>JBBIUW010000183.1:0-5871 GCA_037440045.1 Sphingobacteriaceae bacterium | reverse complement strand
CCGCGGAACAGTAGAGTTAAAAAACGTAATGAATCGCGTGGACATCATCACTGGAACTTTAGGTAAGGCTCTTGGTGGTGCCATGGGCGGCTTTACAACTGGTAAAAAAGAAATTATTGAAATATTAAGACAACGTTCTCGTCCTTATTTATTCTCAAACTCATTGGCGCCAAGTATTGTTGGAGCTAGTATTGCAGTGTTTGATATGTTAAGTGAAACTACTGAACTTCGTGATAAGTTAGAATGGAATATCAATTACTTTAAAAAAGGATTAAAAGAAATTGGGTTAGAGTTTAAGGAGGGGGATTCTGCCATTGTACCAGTTATGTTGTATGATGCAAAATTATCTCAAGTATTTGCTGATAAATTATTACAAGAAGGCATTTATGTCATTGGATTCTTCTTCCCAGTAGTACCTAAGGGGCAAGCTCGTATCCGTGTGCAACTGTCTGCTGGCCATACACAAGAGCATTTAGATAAAGCATTAAAAGCTTTTGAAAAAGTAGGAAAAGAATTAGGAGTGATTAAGTAACATAAACATTCATTTATTATTTAAAAAAAGCCTTGTAAAAATTACAAGGCTTTTTTATTTAATATATCCTAACCTCTGTGGCTCCATAACCATAATCTTTATAAGAAGCATCAAAGTATTCAATCCCATCTACTGTTTTTAAAATAGCGGCAATTTCTTGCTTTAATTTGCCATTACCAACACCGTGTATGACAATCAGTTTTTTAATTCCGTTGCTAAGGGCGAATTGTAGTTCTTTTTCGAAGCGTTCTAATTGAATAGAAAGAATTTCGTAATTAGTAAGATTTTTATGTGAGTCTATTAATTCTTCAATATGCAAATCTAACTCACGCGTTAAATCTTTAATGCGTTGTTTAGCAACAGATGTTTTTTGTGGTTGTTTAAATTCCTTAATGGATTTCAGGCGGGTCATGTCTTCCATTGTTAATGTTTTTTCTATTATCTCCTTATCTAAGAAATTATCTTTTAAGATATAGGCATAAACAGGAAATTTAAACTCGTTGTGTTGAATTAAGGTTGACTGAGACATGATTTTATCATTGATGTATAAAATCTCTGCCAACGGAATTTGAGATTTATAATGCATGTTTTTATAAAACACACACTCAATTTTATGGTAAGCGTATTCTTTGAAAAAGTTTTTCTTTACTTGTTTTAAAAACACTTTTTGATACGCACCTAACTCTCCATGTTTAAGTGTTTGAAAATATTCGTCATCTTTCACAGAATAAGAAAACAATACATTGTAGGAAGAAGAATTAAACAGATAGAATTTATAATCTGTTACCAAAGCAGGCATTTCATGGTCGGGTTCGATAATAAAGTAAATGGAATCGGATAAAATCGTTTCTAATTCCATTTCCATATTTTCTACTTCTGGATTTAAAATTAATTCTGTATGAACGGGGACTAAGTGTTTACTCAAATAAGGTATTTCAAACCCATCTTCCATTTCAACAAATACCGTTTCCTTGTCTTTAAATCGAGTAATCGTGCCTTCTCCTACTTCGTTTAAAAATCTCACTTTATCTCCTATTCTTAATTTCATCTTACAAATATATATGAAAGGCTCCCTTTTCTTTTACCGAGTAAAATGGTATGTCTAAAAGAGCACATTGTTTTTTTAATTTCCTCACAAATTTATAACTGTTTGAACAATCGGCAACAACAACTGGTTTTGTTTTATAATTAGTTGTGAGCTTTAGTGGAATATCATTACTAACAATGATATAACTAGGATTAATTTGAGGAACAGTTGTGTTTTTATGATGATAGAAAACAGTTGATTTGTTATAATTAATAACATCTGTTTTTATATCTATTATTTTTAAGCTAGTAATAGTCAGTAAATATGGCTTTACAAATCGTTGGAAATCTTTTTGACTTATATTATCAAAATTAGCGTAAACTCTATTTCCTGAACGTAATATATAAGTTGATTTTTGTTTTACATGAAAAACAATGAATTCATTTTTTTGAGTTTGCTGAAAATAAAACAAAACTGAAATGCTCGTCCACGTTACGATAATTACTCCAAACGTTACAACATATTTATATTGTTTTTTTGAGATAATAAGTAAACAAACAATAATTAGTAATAACAAAAAAATAAAATCTGCTTTAGTAAATGAAATAAAATCAATGTAACCGAATCTTGCATTGTCGGTTAATTTTGCAATCCATAACATTAAAGAAGTAGATGTGTTTATTATAAATACCAGAGCGTAATTTATGACTGTGATTTTATACAGAATTAAAAATAATGCTGCTGCCCCCATAATTACAAAACTTATGGGAATGATGATTAGATTAGAGAATACAAACCAAATAGGAAACTGATGAAAAAAATATAACGTAATTGGTAATGTAAAAACTGTTGCTGCAACCGACATTAATACACCTGTCCATGCGTTTTGTAGAAGTTTATTTTCAAAAACATATATTTTTTGCAGTATTGGATATAGATACATAATGCCAAATACGGCACTGTAACTCAACAAAAAGCCAACATCTTTTATAAGATAAGGATTGTAAAGAAGAACAATGAAGGCAGATAGCAGTAAGGTATTATAAGAGTTTCCTTGCTTATAAAACGTAGCACCAAACAATACCAAACTCAACATAATGGCGGCTCTTAAAATGGATGGCGAAAGGCCTGTAATTAAAACAAACAGCCATAAAAACGTCATCACAAATACAAATTTGGTTTTTTTGTATGAGTCATATTTATCGAATAGAGAAAATATATAAATCAGTACCAGATAAAGAACTCCCGTGTGCATACCCGAAACAGATAAAATATGCAATGTTCCTGAGTGAGAAAAACTCTGAATAATATCACTCTCTATTTCATCGTCGTAACCAACTAGTAATGCAGCACAAATTGAAAAAGATTCTTTAGACAATTTACTATCTCTTAAAACCGAAACTAAATGTGATTTTAAGATGGTACCAATTTGACTAAACTGAAAATTGTTTTTATGTGGAATAAAAATAGCTTCTTCGTTTTTTGGGAAAATAGTATGAAAAATATTTCGTGATTCTAAAAAGTCTTTATAATTAAACTCTTCGGGGTTTTTAGGGGGATTTAAATAACTAAATTTTGAATTTAAAAACAATTGGCTACCAATCGTTAATTTTAAATTCACATCGGGTTTTAAATAAATGATTGTTTTTCCAAAAACAGCGTGCCATTTATTGTTTTCCTCAATACAATTTAAATTAACTAATAGTTTGGTGTAGTTTTCTGTTACAACAGGGATGTCATCTACCGTAACCAAACACGATTGCTTTGAGTTTGTTACAAAATGGGAATAATGATTGGGATTGTTTTTGGCATTATATAAATAACACGTTTCAAATGCCAGAGTAAACAAAAAAACATTGATAGCAACTATGAACGTAATTTTTTTAAACTGAGTTGCTTTTTTAAAAAACTTTTGAAACAAAAAAGAAATACATAAAAACAAAAACGCAAATAAAAACAGAGTATGCAATGAATATATATTCCCAATTTGAAAAGCACATGATATCCCAAGAATATATGGAAATAGAATTTTAAAGAATGGTATAGATTTAAAATTTATCACATATTAAATGTAATGAAATTTAAATTTTTAAACCAATCAACAAAATATCATCGGTTTGCTCATATGAACCTTGCCAATCAGCAATTTCTTTGGCAAGTTTAGTTTTTAGCTGCTCTAATGACAAATGATTATTCATTAATAAAAACTGACGCAAACGAGCGGGATTGTATTTTTTGTTTTTTTCTCCACCAAACTGATCTGTAATTCCATCTGAAAACAGAAACAATAAATCATCTTTTTTAAGGGTGATTTTTTTCGCAGGAATCACAGTTTCAAAATCTACATAACCACCAATATTAATATTTTCAGATGCTAGGGTTATTAATTCATCATTTGCAATAATATATAAAGGACGATTAGCATTAACGTATTCAATAGTACTCTTTTCCTTATTATAGCATATTAATGAAATATCTAAACCATCACTTAATTGATCATTCGTGTTTTGGCTTAATCTTACCGTAAGTTCATACCTTAAATGCTCAAGCATTCTGGCAGGATTGTTTTGACTAATATGTTCTTCAACTGCTTCGTTTAAAATACTGCTTGAAATCAACGACATAAATGCTCCAGGAACACCATGTCCTGTGCAATCTACAACAGCTACATAAATTAAACCATTTAATTCTTTGATCCAGTAATAATCTCCACTAACAATATTTCTTGGTTTGTAAAAAATACAATAATCGTTGAAATATTTCGAAAGTGTTTTTGGGTCAGGTAAAATAGTTTGTTGTATTCGTTTAGCGTATTTTATACTGTCTGTTAAGTCGTTATTAATTCCCTGTATCAAAACATTTTGTAATTCAATTTCTTTCTTTTTGTTTTCAATTTCTGATGTTCGTGCTTTAACTTCTAATTCTAATTTTAACTTTTCACGTTTAAGTCGTTTTTCACGATTGATAATAAAGAAATATAAAAGAGTAGCGGATATTAAAAAAACAATTACATAAAACATGGTTGTTTTCCAAAAAGGAGGAGTAACGCTAAAATGATAGGTATACTCTTTAGATTTTGAAAAATCATTACTTAATGAGGCTTTAATAACTAAACTATAATCTCCAGCTGGAAGATTACGATATGTAATTTCATTTGAGCTAAATAACTGATTCCAATCTTTATCAAAACCAATTAACTTATAGCTATAGTTCATTTGTTTTTGCTCAAAAATATTATCGGTATTTAAAACAAATTGTATAGAGTTATGTGTATAGTCTAACTTTAAATCTTTTGGCATTTTATACCAATTATAAAATCCATCGAAACTAAGCGACGAATAATCTCCCGAAACGAATAGCGCAGTATCCGACCAATCAATCGTTTTGTTTTCAATTAAAATACTATTGATAAAAACCGCAATATTTTGTTGATTCGTTTCTCTATCTATATCATTAATGTTTTTGTATTCGGACAATCCCTCAACAGAACCAATCCAAATATATTTATCATCATCAAATACGGCAGTGTTTGGCTTGTTATCATAAGAAGCAAACCCTTGTCCTTTATTGTAAGATTTTACTTCTTTAATTTTGTTTAAATAAGTATCTATTTTTATTTCATTAATTCCGTTGTTTGATATAAACCATACAACATCGTTATTAATTAAAATCGTGTTAATACAATTACTGCTAACACCATCTTTAGTTGTTATCTTTTCAAAAGAAGTTGATTTCCCGTTTTCAAAATAACTAACCTGTAATTTGTTTTTTAATATAACAGCCCCTATATCTGAACTTCCTAGCCACATATTCCCATTCCAATCTTTTGCTATTGTTTGAATATTCTTAAAAAAAGTATATTCATTGTTTACGTAACCTGTTTTAGGATTTAATTTCCAAACCCCCTCATTAGAAGTAATCCAAATGTTTTCTTCATCATCTTCTATTAAACATGATACACTAAAGTTTGATAAATTTGTAATAGGAAATGTTGTTACCGTATAAGAAAAATCTTTATTTATGATAATACGGTCTATTTTTGAACTTGATTGATAACCAACCCAAATAGCACCATTAGATGCTTTATATAAAAAGGAAACATAATTAGACGTTAAATTATTTGTCTCTGATATCGTTTTGCTAACTTGTAGTTGTTTTTGAGTGTTTTCTTTTGAGATGATACTAACTCCTCCTCCAGAGGTTCCTAATAGTACATTGCCATTATTATCTTCTACTATACTTTTTATAATGGATTCGCTAATTCCCTGATCCCAGAAACAGCGTGTAAATTTAAAAACAAAAAATTTACACG
>JBBIUW010000182.1:0-5874 GCA_037440045.1 Sphingobacteriaceae bacterium | reverse complement strand
GGAGTACATAAAATAATTTCTTTGCAACCTGCTAATTTAGCGGGCACACCCAACATTAATATGGTTGAGAATAACGGGGCTGTTCCTCCTGGGATATATAATCCAACTTTTTGAATTGCAACTGATTTTCTCCAACAATTCACGCCAGGCATTGTTTCTATTACTTGAGTGTTTTCTTTTTGAGCTGAGTGAAATGTTTCAATATTCTTTTTCGCTAATTGAATGGCATTTTTTAAATCATTTGAAATCAGTTTTTCAGCTTCTAAAAATTCTGAATCACTCACTAATACATTTTCAATGCTTACTTTATCAAACTGCAACGTGTATTTGTTTACGGCTGATTGCCCATTGGTTTTAATATCAGATAATATAGTTTGAACCGTTGTTTCTAAAGATGAATTATCAATAGTTGGACGTTTCAATAATTCTTTCCAGTTTTCTCTACTTGGGTATTTTATTGTTTTCATTACAGTATCATTTTTTCAATTGGTACAACTAATATTCCTTGTGCTCCTTCAGCTTTCAATTTTTCGATGATTTCCCAAAATTGATTTTCTTCTACCACTGAGTGAACAGAACTCCAACCTTTATTGGCTAAGGGTAAAATGGTAGGACTTTTCATGCCCGGTAAAATTTTGCAGATAGCATCAAGTTTGTTATTAGGAGCATTTAGTAAAATGTATTTGTTGCTTTTTGCTTTTCTAACTGAATTCATTCTAAACAACAATTTATCTAAGATGTTTTGTTGCTCTTTAGCTAGTTTTTTGTTGGCCACTAAAACAGCTTCGGATTTTAAAACAACTTCTACTTCTTTTAGTCCATTGGTAAATAATGTACTTCCAGAACTTACTAAATCGCATATGGCGTCAGCTAAACCAATGCTTGGTGCTATTTCAACGGAGCCACTAATTTCGTGAATCTCTGCTTTTACCTTTTGAGATTTTAAATATTTTGATAAAATGGTAGAGTAGGTAGTAGCTATGCGTTTTCCATTTAAATCTTTGATGGATTTGTAATTTTGATCTTTTGGAATTGCTAATGATAATCGACATTTACCAAAGTCTAATTTGTCAACCAATTTTAAGCTTTTGTTTTTTTCTAGTAAAACGTTTTCACCTACAATCCCAATATCAGCAACACCATCTTCAACGTATTGAGGAATATCATCGTCTCTTAAAAAGAAAACTTCGATAGGGAAATTGGAAGCTTCTGTTTTTAATTTATTTAATCCATTGTCAATATCAATGCCGCACTCTTTTAAAAGTTTTAACGAATTCTCACTTAAGCGACCTGATTTTTGAATAGCTATTTTTAATTTGGGTTTCATGTTTTTGTATTTTAATGTTGTTTGATTTTTTGGGATGGTTGCTGAGCCTGTCGAAGCAAATAAAAAAGGCTTACCATTTGGTAAGCCTTTAGAGGTTATTAATACTTTATATATGAAATCAAATCATAGCATCAACACTCCCACTTACCAGTGCGGCATTAGAATGATGATGATGTATTTGATTAAAATTTTTCATTTTGTTGTGACAAATGTAAATCAAAAAAATAATACAAAGCAACTATTTTTGAAATTAATTTTAGTTTCCTTTATTTTAAAGGCTTTTCAGAGTCTTATAACAATCGGTTTAAGATTTCTCCAAATCTGTAAATATCTTCAAATGAATTGTACATCGGCACAGGAGCGCAACGAATTACGTTTGGCTCTCTCCAATCAGGTATAACACCATTTTCGATAAGTTTGTTATACAAGGCTTTACCTTGTCCGTGAGCTACAATACTTATTTGACATCCTCTATTTGCTTTAGGCGTTATTATCTCTAAGCAATTATTTTTTTGTTTATTAATTTCTTCAACAACAAACTCTAAATAAGCTGTTAGTACTTTATTTTTTTCAATTAATTTATCCATACCAACTTCATCAAATATATCAAGCGATGCTTTGTATGCCGCCATCGATAATATTGGAGCATTACTCAACTGCCAACGTTCAACCGATTGAATTGGAACAAACTCTCTATCCATTTTAAAGCGAGTCGCTTTATCATGTCCCCACCAACCTGCAAATAAAGGCATGTCAGTGTTTTTGTGATGACGTTCGTGTACAAATGCACCTGCCACACAACCCGGACCACCGTTTAAATATTTGTAAGAACACCATGCCGCAAAATCAACATTCCAATCGTGTAATTGCAGTTTTAAATTTCCGGCACCATGTGCTAAGTCAAAACCAACAACAGCACCTACTTTATGTCCAGCTTCAACAATAGCTTTCATATCAAATACTTGCCCGCTAAAGTAGTTCACGCCACCAATCATAATCAAAGCCAATGAATCTTTATTCTCTTCAATTGCCTTGTAGATGTCTTCATGACGAACTTCATACTCTCCTTCTCGAGGAGCAATTTCAATTAATGCATCGTCAATAGAATAACCGTGAAATTTCACTTGCGATTGTAAAGCATATTGATCACTTGGGAATGCTTTTGCTTCGCACAAAATTTTGTAGCGTTGTTTTGTTGGGCGGTAAAACGATACCATTAATAGATGCAAATTCACAGTTAACTGATTCATCACAACCACTTCGCTTGGCAAAGCGCCAACAATTTTAGCTGTTTTATCTGTTAAAATTTCGTGGTAGCTCATCCAAGGGTTTTTAGCTAAAAAATGACCTTCCACGCCATAAGTTGCCCAGTCATTTAGCTCTTGTTGTAAATAATCTTTAGTAGTTTTTGGTTGTAAGCCTAATGAGTTACCGGTAAAATAAACCATATCATGTCCTTCATGTTGAGGGATATGAAATTTACTTCTATATGAATGTAAAGAATCCTGAGAATCTAATTGTTTAGCAAATTCAAGGGTGTTTGAAAAAATTGTCATAACGTGTTGGGATAAAAACAGGCTAAATTTAATAATAAATTATAATCTTTATCTTTGAAATAGTGTCTTTATCTAATAACATACAATTACTCAAAAAACTCACTGTTAAAAAGCTTGTAAATGCTTTTAAAGTTTGGGTAAGTTACCATGCTTCAAAGAATACTAAAAAAGTGAGCTCATTGGGATTTCCTATTAGTATGGCAATTGAACCAACCACGAGTTGTAATTTACGTTGCCCGGAATGTCCAAGTGGATTACGTCAATTTACAAGACCAATTGGCATGTTGGAACCTACTTTTTTTAAAAAAACCATCGACGAAGTTTATAAAGAATTAATTTATCTCACTTTTTATTTTCAAGGAGAACCGTATTTAAATCCTAATTTTTTGGATATGGTGAGATATGCTTCAGATAAAGGTATTTATACATCAACTTCTACAAATGCCCATTATCTTACTAAAGAACAAGCCCAAAAAACAATTGAAAGTAAGTTGGATAGATTAATTATATCTATTGATGGAACAATACAAAAAACCTATGAACAGTATCGTATTGGCGGACAATTACAAAAGGTAATTGATGGGACAAAAAACATTATTGAAGCAAAAAGAGCATTAAAGTCAAATACGCCGCATGTTGTGTTTCAATTTTTGGTGGTAAAACCCAACGAACATCAGTTGGAAGATGTTAAAAAATTAGCTCATGAATTAGGGGTGGATGAGGTTGTATTTAAAACAGCCCAAGTATACGATTTCGAAAATGGTAATCCGTTAATTCCTGAAAATATTAAATATAGCCGCTACAAAAAAAACAGTGACGGAACCTATTCAATTAAAAACAAGCTTTTAAACCAATGTTGGCGAATGTGGAGCGGTTGTGTAGTTACCTGGGATGGAGTAGTTGTGCCCTGTTGTTTTGATAAGGATGCTAAACATCAACTTGGCGATTTAAAAACTCAAACTTTCAAAGAATTGTGGAAGTCTCTAAAATATCTAAGCTTCAGGCAGTCCATTTTAAAATCACGTCAGGAAATTGATATTTGTAAAAATTGCAGTGAAGGGACTAAGGTTTGGGCTTAAAGAATATCAGCCACAGTAAAAGTACTTCCTCCTACAAAAATTAAATCAGTTGTTTTTGCTTGTTTTTTCGCTTTTTCTAATGCTTCTGTCACTGTTTCATATGTTTTTCCATTCAAGCCATTTTTTTTAGCCTGAATACTTAATTCTTTTTCGTCTAAAGCTCTTGGTATTGAAGCCTTACAAAAATAGTAAGTAGCATCTTTTGGAAGTAGTTTTAATATTTTAGAAATGTCTTTATCATTTACAACACCTAATACAAAATGTAAAGTCTTGTATTTATAACGTTTCAAATTTTCTAGTACTTCTTTAATGCCATCCTCATTGTGTCCTGTATCAGCTATTACCAAAGGTTTATCTTGAATGATTTGCCATCTGCCTTGCAATCCAGTAATTTTTTGTACTTGATTTAGTGCAGAGTTAATCATATCACCTTCAATTAAAAATCCTTTTTGTTTTAAATTTTCAATGGTATTTAAAACACCCATTAAATTTTTAATTTGATAGTTCCCCAGTAAGTCTAATTGATATTGGTGTTTAGTGTTTGTTTTTTTATGAAGCAGTTCAATGGCTAAAAGATTATTCTCATGTTTATAAGAAACTAGCTTGTAATTTTTATCAGCAAATTCTATTGGTGCTTTTAAATCTTTTGCTTTGTTGTTAAATACAGATATAACTTCTAATTGCGTTTGACTGATTGTAACTGGCACTTTTTGTTTAATAATTCCAGCTTTCTCTTCTGCTATTTTTGGAAGAGTGTCGCCCAATAAATTCATATGGTCAAAGCCGATATTTGTTATCAACGACGCTACTGGAGTAACAATATTTGTCGAATCTAAACGCCCACCTAATCCTACCTCTAACACAACAACATCTACTTCTTGAGTTGCAAAATAATGAAATGCTAATCCAACTGTCCACTCAAAAAACGAAGGCTCAATTTTTTCGAAGACATCTTTATAGTCTTTTACAAATTTCACAACATCTGCTTTTGAAATCATTTTTCCATTGATTTTAATTCGTTCTCTAAAATCAACTAGGTGTGGTGAAGTGTATAATCCTGTTTTATATCCTGCTTGTTGTAAAATGGCAGCTAACATGTGCGACGACGAACCTTTTCCGTTTGTACCAGCAACATGCACATATTTTAATTTTTTTTCTGGATTTCCTAAAGCGTTACAAATAGCAATGGTATTATCAAGATTTGCTTTATATGCCGCTGCACCAACCCGTTGATACATCGGTAATTTTGAAAATAAATAATCTAATGTTTGAGGATAAGTCATGCCTTTAACTGTTTTAAGGAATTATGACTTTGGATGTAGAACATAGCTTAAAAACTGAAAATGATTGTAATAGTTCCTTTTTGTTCTTCAAATTCCCCGCTTACGTTAAATGTGGTAGCAAGTGCTGCTTGACGAGCTTTTGCTTTTAGCATAGGACTACTAGTAGTTGTACCTCTACCGTTAGGATCAGCTTTAATAACTTTTCCATTTTTATCTACGGTAATTTCTACTACAACTTTTCCTTCTTCTTTAGTATCTTTTGATAGCGGGGGAGGAGAAATCACAGCTCTTCCAGCTAAACTGAAACCCCATGGACCATTTCCAATTCCTTTACCTGGTCCTTTTCCCGGACCATCTCCTGTTCCGTCTCCGCCACCTGTACCACCATTTCCATGAGTGTTTGGATTACCATCAGGACGCCCGTCATTTCCTTCGTGTCCGCTATTACCATCTCCACCTCCATTATTGCCTTTGTTTTGATTAAACTTTTCGGCTAATAATTCGGCTGCAGTTTTTACTTTTGGTTTTACTGGTATAACAACCGTTTGATTAGTTTTAGGATTGGTTTCGTTATTTTTTGTTTCGTTTTTCGTGAGTTCAATTTGCTTGTGGTGGCCGTCGATGTAGAA
>JBBIUW010000181.1:0-5898 GCA_037440045.1 Sphingobacteriaceae bacterium | reverse complement strand
GTAAGTGGGCTGATAAAAACTTTTTTCAATACCAGTTCCGCCAACGTTATCTACATCTGTATAGGTTGCTGTAAAATTTTGTGTAATCCAACCTGTTGGTGTTGATATTTGTGTAGTTGGGATAACATTGTCTTGTATGCATGTCCATACTGCTTTATAGCCAGTTTTATTAGTGGCATTATCCGATTTAAATTTGATGGTAATGGCATTGCCAGTTGACGTAATTAAACCAGGAACAACAGTGCCTGTATATGCTCCTAAAACTGGTGCTGATGAACTAGTCCCGTCAAATACATACAACGAATCGAAGCCTTGTTCCAAATCCATTTTGCTAAAATTTAATTGCACTTTACTGGCTCCTGTTGGTGCAATCGTGTATATATAAGATTCTGAATCATAATAATTTCTATTAGGACCACCCATATCAAAAATACTGTCAGTACAAGCAACAGTAGCGCAATTAGAAAATTTATCTTTTATTAAATTCCATAAATCACTATATCCGTCATCGTAACCTAATGCCCATATACCAATACCGCCAATACCACGCTGGTTAACCATGTCAAATTTCCTACTGTAACTGTAGTTGTCATCAATCCAGCATTGGCGAGTAGAGGTACCTGTTACATAAGAATAAAAAGGATTGAAGCTATTGCTGTCCCAGTTTTTGCTAGCTGCAGTATATGTAGTTGCGTTATTTCTAACATAGTTATAAGTTCTTGAGGATGTAAAACCTCCTGTTGTATTGGACGGAGCTGTAACAGCTACAGTTTCCCATTCTCTACCATACCAAGGTAATCCAAGTAATAATTTGCTTTTTGTTGCTCCTTGTTTTAAATAATACGTGATTGATTTTGAAAGTGTTTGGTTGTATCCAGTTTGAAAATTATATAATGGTGCTTCAGGGCCCGCTTGCGCTGATCCTGAATAATAATAATCATAACCCATAATAATAAAATTATCCACCAATGGATTTAGTGCAGCAATGTCAAATGTACCACTCCAATCAACGGCATATAATGCCATGGTTACTTTGTAATTAGGGTTAGCCGCATGCACTTGATTACAAAGGTTAGTCATAAATGTTGTAAATGGAGTTTTATCAGCGGAGCCCATACCTTCAAAATCAATATTAATTCCATTGCTTCCAGGACGAGAGTTTAAAAGGTTAATAGCGTTTGTAATAAAAGTTTGTTGTGCTGTTGAACTAGCCCAAAATGTTGAATGACTGGCAAAAAGTGTAGCGCAAAAATGAACATTAACACTATTACTAATAGCTGCGGTCACGGCTGCACTGCTTGCCCAAGCAAAAGAAGTGTTTGTGTTATTCCCAGTAGTAGGGCTTACAGAGTAATCAAAATAACAAAAATCGCTTAACATGCTCCAATCATAGTTCGTGTAAACAGAGCCTACCCAGTAAGGATGCCAACCATACACTTTTTTATTTAAGGTGCAGGTTGTTGTGGTTTTTGATTGAAGTTGATTTGGTTGGTAAACCGCTCCACTTTCAACAGTATTTAAACTATCCCATTGGGTATCTTTTGTAAAAGAGTAGTTTTTATAATGACTACTTTGCTCTTGAATAGTAGATTGCTGTTGAGCTAAAAAATTTAGTGGAAATAAAATAATGAAGAGTATAATTTTTTTCATGAACACAAATTAGAGTAGTAAATGTAATAAAAAAAGCCGCCCATTAAAATAGGCAGCTTTGTTAAAAAGGTACTAAATTGCTTTAAAAGCTATTATTTGTGCGTTTTTTCGCTAGATACAGTTAATTTTTTACGACCTTTAGCTCTACGAGAAGCTAAAACTCTACGGCCATTTGCAGAAGCCATACGCTCACGAAATCCGTGTTTGTTTCTTCTTTTACGTTGCGATGGTTGGAAAGTACGTTTCATGATATTAAGTATTTAATTTTTATAAGTTTTTCAAAATTGGACTGCAAATATAATGGATTTTTATAAAGTGACAAATTTTTTACGAATTTTAACTTTAAAATAGTGATGATTTTCGATTTTAGCCATCTTAAAACAGTACATTTGCCTTTTAAATTTCCAAAAAATGGCTGATGCTACAGATGTAAAACACAAACTTAAGGATAATATGCCTAAAGCTAAATTATCTAGGGCTAATTTTAAAAAATCATTCAGATTATTCAAGTATTTAGGTAGCAGTAAGTGGTTATTTATGCTAGGTATGTTATTTATAGCTGGAACTGCAGTTGTTGGGTTATATTTTCCAGTGGCTGCTGGTAAAATGTTTGGTTATTTAGGTAATACAGGAATGGATTCATCTGCATTTAGCAACATGGTTTCTGGTACAGGTTTAGAATTATTGGTTTTATTAGTAATTCAAGGTTTAGTGTCTTTTGGAAGAGTTTATACTTTTTCTGTTGTTACTGAAAATATATTAAAGGGCTTGAGAACGGATACTTTTAATAAATTGGTTCAAATGCCAATGAGTTTTTTTTCCAAAAATCAAGTAGCTGATTTAAGCAGTAGAGTAGCCACAGATATCAATGTTATTTCGGAAGCATTTACAGTTAATATTGCTGAGGTTATACGCCAAACGATTGTTGGTGTAGGAGGTTTGGTATTATTGGTTTATTTTACATCTTGGGATGTTGCTAAATGGTTTATTGTTATAATCCCACCAATAACAGTTGTTGCAATTTTATACGGGAGAAAAATACGTGGATATTCCAAAGCATTACAAGATAAAATTTCAGAATCAAGTATTATTGTTTCAGAAGCATTAACAGGAATTACCAGTGTGAAAGCTTTTACGAATGAACAACTTGAAATTGGGAAATACGATAAAGTAACTTCTGAAATTAGAACATTTGGAATTAAATATGGCGTGATGCGAGGTGCATTTTTTGCTTTTATAATTATGTGTGTGTTTGGGGCGATATTTTTTATTTTATATAAAATGTTACTTCTTATTAATACACATGAGTTATCTACTGAGAACTTTGGTAAATTTATGATGTTGTCTATTTTTGTTGCAGGATCTTTAGGAGGATTGCCAGAGCAATTAGCATCTATTCAAAGAGCATTAGGTGCTACAGATAGAGTGTTCGAAATTATTGACGATAAAAATGAAGAAATAAATTTAACTCATCGTAATAATTTAAATTTAAACAGAGTGAAAGGTGATTTAGAATTTAAAAACATACAATTCACTTATCCTACTCGCCCAGATTTTGTTGTTCTAAAAGACGTTTCCTTTTCTGTAAAAGCTGGACAAACAGTTGCTTTAGTTGGTGGTAGTGGAAGTGGTAAATCAACTTTAGCATCTATGACTTTACGTTTTTATGAACCTAATGCAGGTGAATATTTGATTGATGGAAAAAAATCAACCGATTATGAGTTAACAGAATTACGTGATCAAATGGCGATTGTGCCTCAGGATGTATTGTTATTTGGAGGGACGATTAGAGAAAATATTTTGTACGGAAAACCAAATGCTACAGATGCAGAAGTTATTGAAGCTGCTAAGCAAGCTAATGCGTATGATTTTATTATGAGTTTTCCTGATCAATTTGAAACATTAGTAGGCGATAGAGGTATTCAGTTATCAGGTGGTCAACGTCAACGTGTGGCTATTGCTAGAGCTGTTTTAAAAAACCCTTCTATTTTAATTTTAGATGAGGCAACTAGTAGTTTAGATAGCGAAAGCGAACGCTTGGTGCAAGAGGCTTTAGATAAATTAATGGTAGGGCGAACATCTATAGTGATTGCACATCGTTTATCAACAATACGTAATGCTGATAAAATTGTGGTTTTGCAAAAAGGTGAAGTGGTTGAAATGGGAACACACCAAGAATTAATGACCCATGATACTGGCTTATACCAAAAGCTTAGTAAAATGCAGTATGAATTGAATTAATTTTTTATCTCATGTTTCTTTACTAAATTTAAGTATGGGAAGTACTAGATATAAGATAATTAACATCATATTTCTTTTTTTTATAACAATCTGTTTCAGTTGTAAAAAAGACTCAAGTACAGAGCCAACTATTATTAATGTTAATCCTTGTAATATTTATTCAATTGTAAGTTCAGATACAATTTATATTCCTCATAAGAAGGGAAACTATTGGACCTATTGTTCAGGGGATATTAACTTTGCAGGTTGGAGTGCAGGAATATCGCTTGATACGATGATTAATAACAAAGTTTATTTTAATAGAGTCTATCATACAAGTTCTAATCATGCGCCGTATTCATCTTTTGAAAATAAATCTATAATAGATTCTTTAGGTAATTATTTTTCTATAACAAATCAATCAGGGTATTTCGATACCTTATTGCTAATTAAACCAACAGCAGCTGTAGGTGATACTATCTATAATAATCAATCTACTCATATTAAAGTAGTGTTAAAAAACAATAATGAAACAATACAGAATATTACCAATTGTTATTATTCACTCGTGATTTATCCAAATGGTTTTCAAGAAAGTCATTATTACAAAAAAGGGATTGGGGAATTATTCTTTTTTGGATTCACTCTTGACAATGCGAAAATTAATTAAATAATTTCAGTGCCCAATTTTCTTTCTTTCTCATTAATTCAGTATCAGCTTTGCTTTTATCTTTATAGCCACATAGATGTAAAATACCATGAATCATCACGCGGTGGAATTCTTCATCAAATGTGACTTTAAACTTTTCAGCATTTTCTAAAACTCTTTCAATGCTAATAAAAATATCGCTATTGATTATTTTACCTTCTGTATAGTCAAAAGTAATAATGTCTGTAAGCGTATTGTGATTTAAATGCTTAATGTTTATGTCAAGCAATTCATCGTCTGTACAAAAAATGTAATTGATTGTTCCGAGTTTGTGTTTTTCTTTTTCGGTAACAGTTTTAATCCATTGCTTTACTTTAGTTTTTCCTTTAAACTTAAAAGCAATACTTTGGTTATGGAAAGAAATCATTAGTTTAGGTTAAAGGTCAGTAATACTTCTTGTCCATTATTATTAAATTCTACTTTATCAGCTAAATTTTTCATTAAAAAAACACCTCTTCCGTTTGGTTTATCAATGTTTATTGGGTCAGTAGGGTCTGGTAAACTATTATAATCAAATCCTTTACCTTCATCAGTCACTGAGAATTTAATATTTTTTTCTCCCGATTCAAATCCTATTTTGATATGTTTTTCGGGATTTCCTTGATTACCGTGGTATATAGCATTATTAACAGCTTCGGTAACTGCAATTAAGATATTACCGTAACTATCTTCATTTACACTAAACACATCACATACATCTTCTACTAAACGTTCTACTAATCTGATATTCTCCGACGTAGATGTAATATCTAATTTCTCTCCCTTGGCTGGTATCATTATCATTTATTTACGCTATTAAAATATTCATTAACTTTTTGCTTGTAGTAAGGTGTTAAACTTGGTGAAACCGTATTTAACAACTCCAATTCTTTTTCTCTAAGTCTTTTATACTCTAAAAATTGCGAAGGGTTACTTAAATTTTCATTTTTTGCCTCATTACTTTTTCTTTTTTCATCTTGTTCACGTTCTCTTTCTGCTTTTTCGCTTTCTAAAAGTTTAGTAATAATATCTTGTTGACGTTTCATCGTTTCTTGTGTAATTTGGCGATTAACGATATCTTTTTCAGTTTGTTCCATCATTTCGGCTATGTTTCCACCAGGGGTTGAACCTCCTTCTTTTTTAATTTTATCCAACATTTGTTGCATTTGTCGTCTTAATGCTTCTTGTTGCGCAGCCATTTTGGCTAATTGTTCACTCATACCTTGACCCTGCATACCTGGCATCATACCATTTTGTCCCCCTTGTTGTCCCATGCCGTTTTGTCCACCAGGTTTTTGTCCTCCCGGTTTTTGTCCAGGCTTATCCCCAGGTTTTTGTCC
>JBBIUW010000180.1:0-5914 GCA_037440045.1 Sphingobacteriaceae bacterium | reverse complement strand
AATTGTTCTACTGCAATCTAAGAGGTAATGTGTTGAAATAATTTTTCATATGTTTATTTTATTGTCTTTTATGGTCATATGCTATAACCATGTTATCATAATTAATATCTTAATTGACGGCAACATGGTTATTTCATATATAATTAATTATTAAAATGTTTAACGGTTGTTTTACTATTGTTTTCTACTTCTTTTAAGTAAGTATTTAATGTCTTCATTGGTTTGGTAATAGCTACTCTTCCGCTCCTTACAAATTCCAACATGCCAAATTTTTCTAAATCATGAAACAAATGTTTGATTTCTTTCTCGTCGCCTGTTTTTTCAACCACAATATATTCAGGAGAGATACTTAAAATTTTAGCATGATTTTCATTTACTATTCTTGTAAATAATTCGTTCTCTTTTAAAGCATCTGCCGAAACCTTGTATAAAGCCATCTCGCGAGACATAATATCATTATTGATGTGATAAAATGCTTTTAATACTTCCACTTGTTTTTCTATCTGGCCAACTAATTTCTCTACCTGCTCCTGAGATACAGTGACAACAATCGTATAACGATAAATTCCTTTGACTTCACTTTCGCTAGCCGTGATGCTTTCGATGTTAATGTGTCTTCTTGTAAATATGATAGTTATACGATTTAATAAACCTATTCTATCTTCTGTAAAAACAGATAATGTATATGTGTTATTTTCCATGATTCTTATTCTAATAATATTTCTGAAACACTTGCTCCTGTTGTTATCATTGGGAAAACATTTTCTTCATTTTCCACAACCACTTCTAGTAAGTATGCTTCTTTAGATTCATACATTTCTTTTAACGCTTCGCTTAAATCTTTTCTCTCAGTAACCTTTTTTCCTTTGATATTGTAGCCATTTGCAATAGCAACAAAATTTGGGTTTTTCATTTCTGTGAAAGAATAGCGTCTATCAAAAAACAACTGTTGCCATTGACGAACCATTCCTAAGAAATTATTATTCAATACTAAAATTTTCACAGGAATATCGCTCTGCATGATGGTTCCTAATTCTTGTATCGTCATCTGAAAACCACCATCACCTAAAACAGCTACTACTTCTTTGTTTGGTTGAGCCACTTTAGCACCCACCGCTGCTGGTAATCCAAAGCCCATCGTTCCTAATCCTCCGGATGTGACATTATGATTTGGTTGATTGAATTTATAATAACGAGAAGTGATCATTTGATGTTGACCTACATCTGTTACAACGATAGCATTGCCTTTACTTAACTGATGAAACTGATGAATTACTTCAGCCATTCTTAATTTTTCTGTTGTAGGATTAATGGCATTATTTACAACTTTATCAAATTCTACTTTCGTGCAATCTTTAAATTTTTGCAACCATTGAGTATGCTTTTGTGATTTTACTTTTGGTAACAATAACTCTAATGCTTCTTTCGCATCACCCAATACAGCTACATCAGCAGGTATGATTTTATTTATTTCCGATGGATCTAATTCGAAATGCACCACCTTAGCTTGCTTTGCATATTTAGAAACATTTCCTGTAACGCGATCATCAAAACGCATTCCTATCGCTATTAAAACATCGCATTCATTCGTTAATAAATTTGGACCATAATTACCATGCATTCCTAAATACCCAACATATAATTCATGAGTTGGAGGGAAAGCGCCTAAGCCTAATAAGGTTGAGGCTACTGGTATTCCAGCTTTTTCAGCTAATTGTAATAATTGTTTTTCAGCGCCTGACAATAAAACTCCATGACCACAAAGTATATAAGGTCTTTGAGCATTATTGATTAATTCAGCTGCTTTAGTTACTTCATCAGCATTTACTTTTGGAAATGGAAAATAACTTCTGATGCTTTCACATTTTTCGTATTTGTAAGTAGTTTTTCCAAACTGAGCATCTTTAGTGATATCAACTAATACGGGTCCTGGTCGGCCAGTAGTAGCTATGTAAAATGCTTTAGCTATTGCCGGAGCTATATCTTCAGCTCTAGTGACTTGTATATTCCATTTAGTCACCGGCATGGATATACCAACTACATCTGTTTCTTGAAAAGCATCCGTTCCTAATAAATGAGAATGTACTTGACCTGTTATACATACCATTGGTGTAGAATCTATTTGCGCATCTGCTATACCAGTTATTAAATTAGTTGCACCTGGGCCTGATGTTGCAAATACAACACCTGACTTTCCTGATACTCTGGAGTACCCTTGTGCAGCATGTGTAGCACCTTGTTCGTGACGAACCAAATAGTGATTTAATTGATCTTTGTAATCATAAAGTGCATCATACACTGGCATGATAGCACCACCCGGATAACCAAACACATCTGTTACTTGAGCATCCAGTAAAGATAGTATCACTGCTTCTGCACCTGTTACTTCTGTTTGATATTTATTATGTTTTTTCATTTTTAAATTTTCTTTTATTCACCTTGTCTACATTTCGACTTCGCTCAATGTGACAAGTTTACATTTGTCAGTTCGAACATTGTCGAGAACTATAAATCTGTTAAACAACCTTTACTTGCAGAACTTACTTGTTTGGCATATTTATATAGAACGCCAAACTTCACTTTCAACTCTGGTTGCTGCCATTGCTTTTTTCTTTCTGCTAATTCTTCGTTTGATAATTGAACATCTATTTTATTGTTCACAGCATCTATGGTTATCACATCACCATCTTTTACTAACGCTATTGGCCCACCATCAAATGCCTCAGGACTTACGTGACCAACTACAAAACCATGAGTGCCGCCTGAAAAACGACCATCAGTAATTAATGCCACGCTGTTTCCTAAACCTGCTCCTATCAAAGCAGAAGTTGGTTTCAACATTTCAGGCATACCTGGTCCGCCTTTTGGTCCTTCATTTCTGATAACTAATACTTGACCTGCTTTTACTTTTCCTTCGCGTATTCCTTTGATGCATTCAAATTCATTTTCAAAAACGATGGCTGAACCTGTGAATGATTCACCTTCTTTTCCTGTTATTTTTGCAACAGAACCTTCAGGAGCTAAATTGCCATACAATATTCTTAAATGTCCGGTTGCTTTTACTGGATTTGTTACAGGTAATATCACATCCTGACCATCAGGTAATCCTTTCACTTCGTCTAAATTTTCTTTGAGTGTTTTTCCTGTTACAGTTAAACAATCACCGTGCAGTAATCCTTGTTGCAATAAATATTTCATTACAGCAGGTACACCACCAACAGCAAACACGTCTTCCATTAAATATTTACCACTTGGTTTTAAATCAGCTAATACAGGCGTTTTTGCATTTACACGAGTCACATCTTCCAAAGTAAAATCAACATTAGCCGTTTTAGCCATTGCTAATAAATGCAACACTGCGTTAGTTGAACCACCAAGAGCTACTACAACTGTTAGAGCATTTTCAAAAGCTTTCTTCGATAATATATCAGATGGTTTAATGTCTTTTTGTAAAAGCACTTTTAAATATTCTCCCGCTTTTAAACATTCTTCTTTTTTCTCGTTACTTAATGCCGGGTTAGAAGAACTATATGGCAAGCTTAAACCTAGTGCTTCTATAGCTGATGACATGGTATTAGCCGTGTACATTCCGCCACAGGCACCGGCACCAGGACAAGCATTTTTTACCACGCCTTTAAAATCTTCCTCAGATATTTTACCTGCATACTTTTCACCAAGTGCTTCAAATGCCGAAACGATATTTAATTTTTTGCCTTTGTAATTTCCTGAAGCTATAGTGCCACCGTAAACCATGATGGATGGGCGATTGACACGTATCATCGCCATAGTAACTCCTGGCATATTTTTGTCACAGCCCGCTATGGTTATTAAACCATCATAGTAGTGAGCAGCTGTTACTGCCTCAACAGAATCTGCAATTATTTCTCTAGATACTAAAGAATAACGCATACCTTCTGTGCCATTTGTTATACCATCACTTATTCCTATCGTATTAAATTGTAGTCCAACCATTCCGTTTTTACGAACACCATCTTTTACAAAAGTGGACAATCCATTTAGATGCATGTTACAAGTGTTTCCTTCATACCAAGTAGAAGCGATGCCAACTTGTGGCTTTTTCATGTCATCTTCGGTTAAACCTATTCCATACAACATAGCTTGTGAGGCAGGTTGAGATTCATCTTGAGTAACTGTTTTACTATAGCGATTTAATTCCATGATTACTTTTTTATTTTGTTCTCGACTTCGCTCGAACTGACAACCGAGTTTGTTATACTAATGAAAAATTTCCGTATTCGTTAAATGCTACACGACGTGTGTATTTTGCCTGCAGAATATATCCTAAAGAATCTTCCCATTTCAATTTAAATGGCACTCTATCTAATGATGCGATACCTGCAACTTCAGCAGCCGTTCCGGTAAAGAAAGCGCTATCAGCCCCTTTTACTTCTTCAGGTGTAAAATATTTTTCTACTAATTTAAATCCTAGTTCATGACATAATTCGAACATCGTTGCACGAGTTATTCATGGCAATATATTTCCTAATGGAGATGTATATAATACTTCATCTTTCTCGAAAAAGAAATTAGCACCAGGACCTTCAGCAACATTTCCTTGTGCATCTAACAATAACGCTTCATCAAATCCTTTGTTCTTAGCTTCTGTAGTAGCTAATATAGAATTCACATAATGACCAGTTACCTTTGCTTCAACATGGCAAGATTTAGGATTAGGACGTTGGTATGAAGAAGTCATGACATCTAACATTTTGTTTCCTAAATATTTTCCCCATTCCCAAGCACATAACATGACATGCACTTCGTCTGTAGGCGTTAATGACATATTAGCGCCTGCAAATATTAAAGGACGTATGTAAGCATTACTTAAATTGTTTTTCTCTAACAATTGATAAGTTAACTGAGTAAACTCTTCAGCAGTATAGTTAACTTTTAAATACATTTTTTCAGCAGAAAACAAAAGTCTTTCGTAATGCTCTTTAGACTTAAATATTCTAGTTCCATCTGGCGTGCCATAAGAACGTATACCTTCAAATACACCGCTACCATAGTGCATAACTTGTACATAAGGGCTTACCATTAAATCTTTTGCTTTTACCCATTCTCCATTAAAGAAAACTACTGTGTTGTCGTTGTAATACATTGTTTTTATTTTTTTGATTTAAATTATTAATAAATAAAAAAGCCTTTCTCGTCAGAAAGGCTTAGTTGTTTTCATAACAATATCCTTCCCCTCACGAGATTGGAATAATAATGTTAATATGCGATACTTTGTTTTTCATAATTGTAACAGACGACACAAAAGTAGAGAATTGAGTTTTATGATTTAAAATAATAAAAATGATATTTAGTAAGTCTGAATATTATTGTTTAACAAATTTAAGTGCAGTTTTTACTTGCAAGCCTAATGGTCTAAAATAATATACACCAGCCGGTAAGTCACTAACATCTATATTCAGATTTTGAAACCCCTTGTCGTAATGCGTATATGGTATTGTTTTTACAACTTGTCCTATAGCATTATATAGTTCAAAAGAAATATCAGAATTACTATTTAAATTAAAATCAACAAATAAATTTTGGTTTGCAGGGTTAGGAAAAATAGAAAAATTTATTTCTTCGTTATTTAAACAAGGCGTATCTACTGAAATTACTTTAAATACAGTCATCTTGCCACTCACATCTTGTTGTATGAGTCTATAATAATTTGTCCCTTTAATTGGATGAGCATCTTTAAAGTAATACTGTATTATTTTGCTAGTAGAAACAGAACCAGGTATTTCACCTATCGTTTCAAAATTAATTCCATCTTCTGAACGTTCTACTAAAAAACGTTGGTTATATTTTTCAGATGAAGTTTGCCAAGCTAATTCAACCCCGTCATCTTCACAAAAACCATCAAAATTTATTTAAGTAATTGGCAAAGTAGTTGGAG
>JBBIUW010000179.1:0-5962 GCA_037440045.1 Sphingobacteriaceae bacterium | reverse complement strand
ACGTGATATTTTTATTAAAATATTGATAATCAATAATTTAATGTTTTTTAAAATTCTCATAATATTGTTAATTGATTACTTTTTAGAACGTTATTAAGGCAAAAACTAAAGGTTATTCAATAAAAATACATACCGTAGTAAACAGACTGTAGCTATTAATAAATTGTGAATAGATAGCTATGCTACCATAACTCTAAACCTTAGTATTTAGTTAACTTCGAGCAAAAATTACAAAAACATGTTTCAAGAACTAAGTGAACAAGAAGAATTAAGAAGAGAAAAGTTAGCCGAGCTAAAAAAATTAGGCATCGAGCCGTATCCTGCAGAGGAATTTAAAGTAAATGTAACTGCTCAGGATATTAAGGATAATTATGAGCGTGATAAGTTAAATTATAAAGATATTAAAATTGCTGGCCGTATCATGAGTGTGCGTGATATGGGTAAAGCAGCTTTTGCAGTAATACAAGATAGTACTGAGCGTATTCAAATTTACGTTCGCAGAGATGATATTTGTCCGAATGAAGATGATAAAGTTTTATACGATGTTATTTGGAAAAAATTAATTGACCTAGGTGACATCATTGGTGTTGAAGGTTACGTGTTTACTACTAAAACTGGTGAAACATCTATACACGTTACTTCTTTAAAGTTATTGAGTAAATCATTAAAACCTCTACCTGTCGTAAAAACAGACGCTGATGGAAATGCTTTTGATGAAGTATCAGATCCTGAGTTCCGTTACCGTCAACGCTATGTAGATTTAATTATTAATCCTAAGGTTAAAAAAACATTTGAACAACGTACAAAAATTATTTCTTCAATCCGTAATTTCTTAAACGAAAATGGTGCTTTAGAAGTAGATACTCCTGTATTACAATCTATACCTGGAGGTGCAGCGGCTCGTCCGTTTTTAACACATCATAACGCATTGGATATTCCTTTGTATTTACGTATTGCTAACGAGCTTTATTTAAAACGTTTAATAGTTGGTGGTTTTGATTGGGTGTATGAATTCAGTCGTAACTTCCGTAACGAAGGAATGGATAGAACCCATAATCCAGAGTTTACGGTGTTAGAATTTTATGTGGCTTATCGCGATTATTTCTGGATGATGAATACCACTGAAAAATTATTAGAGAAAATAGCAACAGACTTACATGGAACTACTGAGTTAACAGTGGGAGACAAAACTATAAATTTTGCTGCACCATTTAAACGCGTTACTATTTATGATGCCATTAAAGAACATACAGGTTTTGATGTTAGTAAAATGGATGAAGCTGGTTTAAGAGATGTGTGTAAGCAATTGCATTTAGAAATTGACGACACCATGGGTAAAGCTAAATTAATTGATACATTGTTTGGAGAGAAATGTGAAGGTAATTATATCCAACCAACTTTTATTACAGATTATCCTGTTGAGATGAGCCCATTAACCAAAAAACACCGTTCGGAAGAAGGATTGGTTGAACGTTTTGAGTTAATGATTAATGGAAAAGAAATTGCAAATGCTTACTCAGAGTTAAACGATCCAATTGATCAACGTGAACGTTTTGAAGAGCAAGTAAAATTAATGGAGCGTGGCGATGATGAAGCGATGTTTATTGATTATGATTTCTTAAGAGCTTTAGAGTATGGAATGCCTCCAACAGCAGGTATTGGTTTCGGTATCGATCGTTTATGTATGTTATTAACTAATCAACCATCTATACAAGATGTTTTACTTTTTCCTCAAATGCGTCCTGAACGTAAACCTGAGGAAGCAGAGGAAGCTCATTCATAAGATAGAAAATAGAAAAATAATTTATGGGTAAAATAATTTATTACAGTTTGTTGCTTATAGCTTTAGGATTTTTTTCATGCGGAGAAACTCCTAAAGTTGTTGAGCAAAAAAAACCTAGAGTGTTCCCTGAATACAGCGAAGCTTTAGATGAAATTATACGCACGAAGGATGGTGTGATAAGAGGAATTGATTTAAATAGTAAGGCTGATGCTATTACTAAAACAGAAACCAAAGCGCCGTCTGAAATTGCCCATGATTATTTGTATTTTGAGTATGCTATAGATAGTATAACTAATTACTCAATAGCTTATAATTTACAAAAAGATAGTTTAGATGAAGTAGAAGTTCAAATTAATTGCCAGGATTTGGATTTGAGTGCTCGTTTATTTACAGATTTAAAAACGTATTACGAGAAAAAACTTCCTAACCCAACTGAAGATAAGGGCTTTGTGGTTTATAATTGTTTTGAAGGTCAGCGTAAACCTTTCGTGGTATCTTTAACGGATAATAGTACTCCGACTATGGGTATTATTAATTTAGTTATTTACAGAGATAAGTAATGTTTATTTCGTAAATTAGGTTAACCAAAAACTCTAACTTATGAAGCGTTTTTATTTTCTTGCGATTTTATCAATATGTTTTTTTAGATTTTTCAGTCAGTCTGTTTTAACTAATGGGTTAGTGTATAATTATTCTGTGGGTGATACTATTAAGTATTATACTCAATATAATGCAGGGCCATCTGTTTCTTACACGATGACATTTATTCAAAAAGTTGTAAAAACTGATACGCTATTATATCAAATTAAAGAACAGTATTATCAGTGGCCTTCTTGCATGACATGTAGTGCTACGACAGGTGTAAACACGTATAGCTATCAGGTAACGGATTTAAATGCTAATGCAGCACATTTTACTTTAACTAATACAGTTTGTACTACACAGTATGATAGCAGTTATACAAATGGATGTGGTCAAACGGTAAATTTTAGACAAAATAATTGGGGACCAACTTGTTTTGAACCTGATATGTATAAAAGTTATTTAATAGAAGGAGTAGGGTTGTTTTACCAGTATATATACGGACAAGATCCAAGCCATTACACAAATACAAAAACATTAACGTATTATCATAAATTTGGTCAAACGCCATGTGATGGCAATGGTATGCCAATGGGAATAAATAGCGCTAATATTTTAAAATATATTTCTGTGTATCCAAATCCAGTCACTCATCAAATTATACACATAAATAACGATGATAAATTAAAGTTATTAATTTCAATCTCATCAATAGACGGTAAAGTACTTTATGAAGCAACAAGCGATAATGAGTTAATTGAAATTCATAAAGAATTTGATTCGGGAATTTACTTTATTAAGCTTCAAAATCAGTTGGGAGAGTCGTCGATTAAAAAGTTTGTGGTAGAATAGTTTTTAATACTGATACAACAGCTTTACAATTCGTATGCTTTTATTGTTGGGGTCTCTGATAATGTATGAGTTTACTTTTTTTGTTGAATCTGTAACATAACTAATTTCATTAAGTAACATTCCATTTTTATAATGTTTTTCGGTTAACAAACAATCATTCGCATCATATTCATAAGTGCGGATCTGTTCCATATCGCCGCTGCTATTGCTTTTATAAGATGCTTTAATCAATTGCCCTTTTGTATTGTATTCAAAATTACTATTTTGAGTAATCCATGCTACAGTATATTGTTCATTAATGGAAATAGGTTTTTGAGCATCGTTTAATGTGTAAATAATTTCTTTATACGGTCTCCCTTCATCATTCATACAGGTTTTTTTGTATTGATTTTTGCCAGTATTAATGTATTTATAGCTTTCTTCGCTAATAATATATTGCCCTCCTAATTTAAAATCAGTTTTGCTTTCAGCTACGTTTGTTTCTTTACAACGCTTTTCTTTTTCTACTTTCCCTTCGCTAGTATAGTCATAGTAATAACTCTCATAATAAGAGCCATCATTATAGCGTTTTAGTTTTAATAAATTATTTGTAGTATAAAAATATGTTGTAGATACAGTGTCGTATACATACTCATTTTTAGTGTAGGAATGGCCGTTACTTATTTTTCTACCTCTACGATAAACTGGTTCGGAGTGGTATTCTATCTGAATCACTTTTATAATAGAAGTATTGTAAAAACGCGTTAAAAAGCCATTTGTATTAAATTCATAATACGTTAATAATCCTTTATCTTCTGCTACTTGTAAATCTTTTTTATCAATAATATCAAATGTAATTGATTTAATTTTTTGAGATTTTATATACTCCGTATTAAAAGGTAATTGACTGTCAAATGCATTTTCTGCAGTTGGAATTAGGGTTTGAGAAATAAGAGATGAGTTATGAGTTATGAATGATAAGATGAAAAGCACGGTTAGTATTTTATGCTTTAAACTTATTATTTTATGTAGTGCCTTTTTCAACTTGTTTTAGAGCTTCTTCAACTGATGCAGTTGGTAATAAACAAGAGTTGTTTTTACAAACATAAATTAATGTTTGATCCTCAACGTACCTGTTTTTTAGCAAAGGCAAATCAGATATTTTATCGCTTAAAGCAAATATCACATTTGGAGGGCATTGTTTGTACATGCTCATTATTTTTTCATTAACACTTTTACCAACAATTACAACCTCTGTTTGAGGTTTGATTTTTTGAAGTAAAAGCAGTGCCCAGTTGCTATAACCTGGACCATAATTCTCTATTTCCTTAATAACTGATTTTAATAGATTGTCAGAGATTTGGCGATATTGTAAATCATCAAAATAAACAGATAATATGTGCAAGTTTATAGCCATTTGTGAGCTGGATGCAGGAATAACATTGTCGCTCCATTCGGCTTTGCGAACTACTAATTTTTCTTGAGATGAGTCTGTAAAGAAGTACGTATTTTGTTTTGGGTTGTAAAAATGTTTTAACGTGTAATCGGTTAATTCTTTTGCTTTTAATAGCCAATCTTGGTTTGCTGTTATAACGTAAATTGATAAAAAAGCATCAATTACAAAGGCATAATCTTCTAAAAAACCAGAAATAGAAGTATTGTTATTTATCACTCGCAATAGTCTTCCTCCATCTTTGTAATAATGATTTACTAAATAATTGGTATTTGCTAATGCTAATTTCTTAAATTTTTCTTCTTCAAAAACTAAGTATGCTTCAGTTAAAGCCTTGCACATTAAACCATTCCAAGATGCCAGTACTTTATTATCTAAGCCCGGTTTTACTCTTTTATTTCTGGTTTCTAGTAAAAGAATTTGGCAAGTGTTTATTTTTTGTTGTAGTTCACTGATTGATAAATTATGTTTTAAAGCAATCACAGATGTTTCTGTATCGCGCATTAATACATAGTTTTCGTCTTCCCAATATCCAACATCATTTACACAATAATAATCTGCAAAAATCTCAAAATCGTTTTTCAATAAATGTTGTAACTCTTCTTTTGTCCAAACATAATATTTACCTTCTATTCCTTCGCTATCGGCATCTAATGCTGAGTAAAAACCAAATTCAGAATTCATGAGCTCTCTTTCTACAAAGTCAATAGTTTCGTAAACAATTTGTTTATACAGCTCGTTTTTATGTTGCTTATATGCTTGTGAGTAGAGGCTTACCAACTGTGCATTATCATAGAGCATTTTTTCAAAGTGAGGCACTTTCCATAAAACATCTGTGCTATATCTTGCAAATCCTCCACCTAATTGATCATAAATGCCGCCCCATGCCATTTTGGTGAGTGTTAAATCTAAATGTTTTTTAATATTTAAATCAGATTCAAAGTACTGATAGTTTAATAAAAACAAATAATTGTTGGGTAATGGAAATTTTGGAGCACGGTTAGGGCCTCCATGTTCGTTGTCAAATCCCGATTTCCATTTATTAACCGATTTATATAATGTTTCTATTTCATAGTCACCTTCAATTGTAGCTTTTGGAATTTCTAATTGTTCAAGCCCGTCAGTTAAATGTGCGGCATATTCATATGCTTTATCTGGATTAGTCGTAAATAAATCAGCTAAACTATTTAATACATTCATCCATTGTTGTTTCGGAAAATAAGTGCCGCCATAAATTGGTCTCCCGTCAGGTAACGCAAAACAATTGAGAGGCCAGCCACCTTGCCCTGTCATTAATTGTACAGCTCCCATGT
>JBBIUW010000178.1:0-5973 GCA_037440045.1 Sphingobacteriaceae bacterium | reverse complement strand
ATTATTTTAGCCGCTATTGGTGGTATTTGGGTACCAACATTTGTTATGCCCGAAATCATGAAAAACATTTCTGGTATTTCTCCGTTAAACTGGGGATTAGAGGCCTTTTATGGTATCTTTTTGCGTGGCTCTGGATTAAAAGAAATTTTTCCGCAAGTAGCCAAACTGTTAGTTTTTTTCGTGGCCTCGTTAGGAGGAGCTTACTTATATCAAAAGTATAAAAGACAAGTTTAATTTTTGTTCGAATTAGAAATTACCATCCATGCCATTAAGCCTGATGCAATTTCTAAAGCATTTTCATCAATATCAAAGGTTGATGTGTGAACTCCTGAAGTAATTCCTTTTGATTTATTTCCTGTACCCAATCTGTAAAAACAACTTGGTACTTCTTGTGTAATATATGCAAAGTCTTCTGCTGTCATTCGTAAGGGCAAATCCTCAACGTTTTCATGACCCAAATATTCAATTGCTGCCTGTTTACAAAAAGCAGTTACCTCAGCGTTATTTATTAAAAATGGATAGCCATCCAAAATATTAATCTCAGCTTTGGTATTATATTTAACAGAAACTGATAGAATGATTTCTTTAATTTTTTCTTTTACTTCTTTTCTCCATTCCTCATCCATAGTGCGGAAAGTGCCTGCCAAATAAACACTTTCAGGTATTACATTTGTTGCACCCTTTCCTTCTATTTTTCCAAAAGCAATAACCGTGGGAATATTGTTTTTTATGTTTCTTGCTACACCTTCAGCATCTATTAAAAATGGAAACTCTTTTTCAATCTCGGTAATAATATGAGCCGCAACTACCAATGGATTGTTATATTCTCCTGCCATTGCTGCATGACCACCCTTACCAGTGATAGTAATGTGTAATTCATCTGTACTTGCCATGTACATGCCTTCTCTAAAACCAACTTTGCCAACTTCCATACTTGGAAACACATGTTGTGCTAATGCTACATTAACCTTTGGATTTTGCAAAACACCTTCTTTAATCATCAATGAAGAGCCGCCAGGCAATACTTCTTCGCCAGGTTGAAACATAATTTTTACAGTTCCTTCCAACTCATTCTTCAATTGATTTAAAATAATTGCTGTTCCTAAAACAGAGGCGGTATGAGCATCATGACCACAAGCATGCATAACACCTGTGTTTTGAGATTTATAATCAACCTCATTTTTTTCTTCAATAGGTAGTGCATCTAAATCTGCACGCAATAAACAAGTTTTAGATTGAGGATTTTTTCCTTCGATAGTAGCAACAATTCCTGTTTTTACAATGCCTTTTGTATAGGTTATACCATGTTTATCTAACACGCTACAAACATACTCTGACGTATTAAATTCTTGAAACGATAATTCAGGATGCTGATGCAAATGTCTTCTCATCAACACAACATCTTTGAATTGTGCTTTAGCAATTTGTTTTATTGTATTGATTAAACTCATTTTACTCCAACTTTCCTTTTGCTTGAGCAGCGCTTAATTTATCTAAAACCTTGTTGTAAATAATCTTCAATTTTTTGGGGTGCTTACTGTAGTAAACCATCGAAGAATCAAATTTAGCCTTTTCAACATTATTATCTTTTAAAGGATTAAATATATACGTTGAATCAAATTTTTCTCCAGTAACATTTTTTACATTAATACCCGAAGCGCCCTCTGCTAAGTAGGCATCTGTTAATACGTTTACTAATTGTTCCTCATTCATAATTGTTTCAGGAACAACCTCGTCTTCTTCTTTCGGTGGTTTACACGAAAAAAGCAAAATCGAAACGATAAAAAGTTTAATTAGGTTTGTATGCATTAAATGCAAAGTTAACACTATGTAGCACATTTTTAAATTGTTCGTGAGATTCGAACAAAATAACATTTTTTGGGAGCTCAATGTGTTCAAAATCGTCAAAAAATACACGTCCCGATACCATAATTTTAGCGTGAGGGAAGGAACTTGACAAATTATTAAGGTATTCTTGTGTAGAAATGCCCTCCATTCGGTTGGTAAAAGTTGTTACGATAACATCTGGAGGCACGACTTCTGTTACTGATAACAAATCGTTAAAAGGCACAGATTGGCCTAAATATAAACACTTATGGCCTTTTGATTTTACTAAAAAATTACAATATAACAAGCCCAATTCGTGAAGCTCATTAGTTGGGAGGTATAACAAAAAAGTTTTTGGGTTAGCCAAAGGCTCTGGAAATAATCCATCAATACCAACAATTATTTTTTGACGAACTAAGTGAGAGATAAAATGTTCTTGAGCAGGATTAATCATTCCTACCTGCCACATATTACCTATTTGGCGCATAAAAGGAAACACAATCTTTTCGATAGTAGTTTCAAATCCAAAATGAATAATACAATTTGAAATTATTTTTTCAAATTTAGCCTCATTCATTTCCATCATACATAATATTAAGTTATCGATTTGATCACTTTCTTTTGTATAATTATTTAAAATTGATTGAGCTTGTTTAATAATTTCCTCGTCAGGTAGTTTGGCGATTTTAGAAATTTTAAATCCGTTGTTATTTAAAAGAGAGATGTTTAAAATACGTTTTAAATCTTCAGCTGTATAATAACGAATATTTGTATCTGTTCTTTCAGGTTTTAAAATGCCGTAACGTTGCTCCCAAATACGAAGTGTATGTGCCTTAATTCCCGAAAGGCGTTCTAAATCTTTTATAGCGTATTGAGTTGGCATTGTTATTTTTAATACGATAACAAAGCTAATTTAATTTTGTTTAGATTAATTGATAAAAATCAAGATTTAGATTTATTCTATTTAATTACCCAGCCCAACCTTCTCTGTCCAAGCTTCTGTACTGTATAGCCTCTGCTATATGATTAGTTTTTATGGTTTCAGAAGTGTCCAAGTCGGCTATTGTTCTTGCCACTTTTAAAATACGGTCGTAGGCTCTGGCTGATAACCCTAGCCTTTCCATAGCGGTTTTTAATAAAGTACTGCTTGGTTCATCTAACTGGCAATAGGTTCGTAAATCTTTGGTTCGCATTTGAGCATTGCAATAAATTCCATCCGAGTCTTTGTATCGTTTGGTTTGAGTTTGTCGGGCATTAATTACTCTGTCGCGAATTTCCTTACTAGTTTCTGTGCTTTGCGATTTACTCAATTCGCTAAAAGGTACTGGAGTTACCTCTACATGCAAATCAATTCTATCTAACAAGGGGCCTGAAATTTTATTTAAATATTTTTGTACAACCCCAGGAGCACAAACACAGTCTTTTTCTGGATGATTATAGTATCCACACGGGCATGGATTCATACTGGCCATTAACATAAAACTAGCAGGATATTCTACACTAAAACGCGCTCTAGAAATTGTTACAATTCTGTCTTCTAATGGCTGACGCATCACTTCCAAAACGGTTCTTTTAAACTCTGGTAATTCATCTAAAAACAATACTCCGTTGTGCGCTAAAGATATTTCTCCTGGCTGAGCATTCATACCACCACCAACAAGTGCTACGTCAGAAATAGTGTGATGGGGGCTCCTAAACGGGCGTTTAGTAACTAAACCTAAGGCTTTAGATGTTTTACCTGCTACACTGTGAATTTTCGTGGTTTCTAAAGCTTCGTCTAAGGTTAACGGAGGCAAAATAGACGGCATTCGTTTACTTAACATCGTTTTTCCAGCGCCAGGAGGACCAATTAATATAACATTATGCCCACCAGAAGCTGCAATTTCAAGAGCTCTCTTAATATTTTCCTGCCCTTTTACATCCGCAAAATCAAACTCAATATCATCTAAACGTGTTAAAAATTCTTGTTCAATATCAATAGTGGTTTTTTCTAAAGTACCTGTTTCATTAAAAAAGTTAATGACTTGCTGAATATTTTCAACTCCATATACATCAATTCCTTCTACAACAGCAGCCTCTTTGGCATTAGCATCTGGCAAAATAATTCCTTTAAACCCTTCTTGTTTTGCTTTAATTGCAATAGGTAATGTGCCTTTTATGGGGCGCAGCTCTCCGTCCAAAGAAAGTTCTCCCATAATAATATACTTAGAAATTTCATCCACTTTAATTTGTTCCGAAGCGGCTAAAATTCCAACGGCAATGGTTAAATCATAAGCTGACCCTTCTTTTCTTATATCCGCAGGAGCCATATTTATGGTAATCTGTTTTCCTGGAATTTTTAATCCATTATTTTTTAAAGCAGCATCAATGCGTTGATGACTTTCTTTAACAGCACTATCTGGCAGACCTACCAAATAAAAATTAATTCCTTGCCCCATGTGCACTTCAACTGTAACTGTTGTAGCATTAATTCCGTGAACTGCACTCCCAAATGTTTTTACTAACATATTAATTTTTTTGGCAAAATAACAACAAAAAGAAACACCCATTTGCTATAAATTGTAGCATTTTATTAAATCGCAATGATTACAAATGACTAAAAAACAAAAAATTGAATATATAAGTCTGCTTTTATGATGGAAAGCATACATAAAGACTTATTAAGATATTTCTACAATTTATATATCTTAGCTCAAAATAATTGTAACATATATTGGCATGCTATTTAGCAGTACTTTTTTTTTAATATACTTTCTTCCTGTATTTTTTACAGTATATTTTTTTCTTCCCAGTTTTTTAAAAAACTATTTTATTGTTTTTGCAAGTTTGGTTTTCTATATATGGGGAGCACCACAATTTGTTTTTGTGCTTCTTGCCACAATTATATTTAATTTTTGTTTCGCTCACTTAATCTTTCGAGAACAAAAAAAAAGAAACAAATTAATATTTTTAGCATTTTCTATTATTGTTAACCTATCGTTGCTGTTCTATTTTAAGTATGCAAATTTTTTTATAGAAAATATTAATACGTTGCTTTCTTCATTAAACATGAGTACACTTCATGTTTTAAAAATTGCACTTCCAATAGGAATTTCATTTTTTACATTTCACCAAATTAGTTTTATTATTGATGTTTATAGAGGAGTTAAACCTCCCATGAAAAAAATATCGGATTACGCTTTATATATTTTATTATTTCCGCAGCTAATTGCTGGCCCTATCATCCGATACAACGAGATTTCTGACCAAATAGAAGGACGAGATAAAAAATTCAAAGTTGATGAAGTATTGTTTGGGTTTTTACGATTTTCGATTGGATTAGCAAAAAAAGTATTAATAGCTAATGTGTTAGGTAAAGAAGCTGACAGAATATTTTCTTTACAAGCTTCTGAATTGGATTTTGTTCTCTCTTGGATGGGGGCTATAACTTATACCTTTCAGATATATTTCGATTTTTCTGGATATTCAGATATGGCAATTGGACTAGCAAGAATGATGGGTTTTGTGTTTCCTGAAAACTTTAATCATCCTTATATTTCACAAAGTGTTACTGATTTTTGGAGAAGATGGCACATCTCACTTAGCAGATGGATGCGAGATTATTTATACATACCGTTAGGTGGTAACAAAGTATCAAATGGTCGTTTATACTTTAATTTATGGATTGTGTTTATTGTATCGGGGCTGTGGCACGGAGCCGAATGGACTTTTATTTTATGGGGAGCCTACCACGGATTTTTTTTAGCGATTGAAAGATTATTTCTTCTTAAAATAACATCAAAAATTGGTGTTTTAACACGAGTGCTATTTACTTTTTTTACTATAGTAATGGGTTGGGTACTTTTTCGTTCACAAGATTTAAATCAGGCTTATTCTTTTTTCATCAATATGTTTTCATTAAACATAAAAGATTCTTTCTTTTCCAGCCATCTTCTTGTTATATTAGGTATTGCAGTTGTTTTATCTATTCTTCCACTATTTTCAAAATTCAGAATTTTTGAATCGCCAACTTTAAATTTTAGTTTTATAAAAACGCTTTTAATAACTAGTATAATCATATCTTGTTTAATGCTTTGTATTGGTGAATTAACAGCCAGTGATTTTAACCCATTCATTTATTTTAAATTCTAACGAGATCGGAAGAGC
>JBBIUW010000177.1:0-6004 GCA_037440045.1 Sphingobacteriaceae bacterium | reverse complement strand
CCTACTACAACGACCACTTACACGGTTGATGGCGATAATGGCTCTGGTTGTATTTCTTCTCAAACTATCGCGGTAAATGTAAATTCAGCTCCTACTTTAACTGTTTCATCAACTCCTACTGTATTATGTGCAGCTGGTTCTGTAACTTTAACTGCTAGCGGAGCTACATCTTATACTTGGAACCCAACAGGATCTACGACTAACTCTGTTGTTGATACACCTTCTTTAACAACTACTTATACTGTTACTGGTGCAAATGCTATCGGCTGCTCTAATACTCAAACTATCACAATCACAGTTGGGAATCCTACTATCTCAGTTGTGGCTACTCCTACGGCCTTATGTTCGGGTGGAACCACTACCTTAACTGCTAGCGGCGCTACTTCTTATACTTGGAATCCTGGGGCTTTATCAGGAACAACAGTTGCGGTTACTCCTACCACAACAACTACTTATACGGTTGATGCTAATAACGGTACTTGTACTGCTACTCAAACAATTACTATTGTGGTTAGTGCTCCTGCTACAGTTACTGCATCGGCTTCTTCAAGTACTATTTGTGCTGGAACTTCTGTTACTTTAACTGCCAACGGTGCTAGTTCTTATACATGGAACCCTGGGGCTTTAACTGGAACAACGGTTGCGGTTACTCCTACTACAACGACTACTTACACAGTTGATGGCGATAATGGTTCAGGTTGTATTTCTTCTCAAACTGTATCTATTAATGTAACTCCTGCTCCTGCAAATGTAACTGCAGTTGCAAGTGGCAGTATTACTTGTACTACCACTACTGTAAATTTATCAGGTAGCTCTTCATCGGCGGGAGTAACTTATGCTTGGGCTGGTCCTAGTTCTTACACATCTTCTGTTCAAAATCCAAATGATGTAACAGTATCAGGAGACTACACATTAACTGTTACAGACCCATTAACTTCTTGTACCACTTTAACTACGGTTACAGTTGGTAGTAACACGGTTATACCAGTAGTTGGTATTGTTTCTCCTTCACCAATGCTAGGATGTAATACTACGGTTACACTTTCAGTAGTTACAGCAACAGTTCCTCCTTTAAATTTCTCATGGAGTGGTCCATCAAGCTTTACATCAACTGTTCAAAGTCCGACCACAAGTATTGCTGGCGATTATATTGTTACGGTTACAGATCCATCTAATGGATGTCAAAATACCGTTACTGTAACTATAGGAACAAGTACTGTAGTTCCTGTAGTAAAAGCTGATATAACTCCTGCAACTTGTACAGGAACAGTAACAAATAATGACGGTACAATTTCAGTATCTGGAAACTCTAGCAGTGATACTTATGATATTTCTCAAGCTGCAACGTATACAGGTTCTGCCACATATAACACAGGTTCTGCAATTCCTTTAAGTGGAATTATAACTAATACATTGGCTAACCCTTTAACTGCAACTCCTTATACAATTAGAGTGTTTGGTTTGAATGGATGTTATAAAGACACCACGTTAATATTGACTCCAACAAATTGTTCACCAACAAGTACAAATGTTCTTGGAATGACAAAAGCCGTTGGAACACCTACGTTTGTAAACAACAACGCTTATAATGTTACTTATACTGTTGTTGCTACAAATGCATCTTCTGTAGATATGGGTAACTTCAGTATTATAGATAATTTAAATAATACCTTCCCTTTACCTACAACATACAGTGTCATATCAACACCAAGTATTACATCATTAAATAGTAGTTTAACTGTGAACTCTAGTTACAATGGTTCTTCTCAAAATGACATGCTAATTCCTGCAACCAGTACATTAACTGCAGGAAGAAAAGATACAATAGTATTTACTATTCAAATTAATCCGCATGGTTTCTTTGGCCCTTTTTACAACTCTGCAGTAGGATTTGGAACAGACAATAATGGAATTGTAGTTTCTGATAGTTCAAATACAGGATTTGCATGGGACCCTGATTTAGATGGAAATCCAACAAACAATGATACTGCAACTGTAGTTACATTAACTCCAAATTCTCAAATAGGTGTTGCTAAGAGTGGAACTGCAACAGTAGTTTACACAGACAAAACAATTGATGTAACCTACATCATCACTGTTAAAAACTTAGGAAATGATACTATTAAATCTGTACAGGTGTTCGATACATTAACCATTCCATCGCCTGCGCAATTTACTATCAAATCTGGCCCAACAAGTAGTGGTAGTTTAACAGCAAATGGTAATTACAACGGAAGTAGTGATATTGGATTATTAAATCCTAATAATAGTATATTACCTCCTGGAGCTGTAGAAACAATTACACTAGTATTGAATGTCACTCCTAATGAAGTTAAATCAATTACCAACATTGCTATTGGAACTGGCACTTCTTCAACTGGTGTTGCAGTAAGAGATTCTTCTCAAATGGGAAGTGACCCTGATCCAAATGCTAATGGTAATGCAACAGAAACAGGAGAAAATACTCCAACTGTTTTAGAATTACCAGCTGTTGATTTATTTATTCCTGAAGTATTTACTCCAGATGGGGATGGTAAAAATGATTTCTTCGTCATAAAAGGAATTAGTGGACGAACTGTTAAGCTTACTGTGTTTAACAGATGGGGTAGTAAAGTTTACGAAAACGATGCTTATGATAACACTTGGAACGGAACACCAAATGTAAGTGGCTTAATCATTGGAAATAATAAGTTACCTCAAGGCACATATTATTACATAGCTGAATTTGAAGATGGTGAAACAGCTCCAATAAACGGTTACGTTGTATTACAATATTAATAAATAAGCATTTTGAAAAACTTGAAAATAAAGAACATGAAAAAGTCAATCATTATCATCATCGTTACCGTATTTAGCAGCATATGTGCGCATGCACAATATGATGCTATGTTTACGCAATATATGTTTAACGAAATGTATATTAACCCTGCGTATACAGGGTCTAAAGACGCTATGGCTGTAAATTTAACACACAGACAGCAATGGGTTAATTTTCCTGGGCGACCAATAACTACATCTTTTACCATTCATGGTCCTTTGGCTAATGAAAAAATGGGATTAGGTATTAGTTTCCTGAATGAACAAATCGGTAAATTAAATCGAAACTTAGTATATTTAAATTATGCATACAGAGTTAAAATGGGCGATAAAGGCAAATTATCGTTTGGTTTAATGGGTGGTATTCATAACCAAGTAAATAAATTATCTGAATTAAAAGCTACAGAAAGTGGTGACATACAGGTTTCAAACAATACACCTAGCATGATTACACCAAACTTTGGAGCTGGTATTTATTATTACACAAATAAGTTCTATGCTGGTGTATCAATTCCAAGAATGGTAGATGACAGTTATATGTTTAACCAAAGTGGAGATATTGTTAAGTCAAATAAATTTAACGCCAACAAATTTCATTATTATCTAACTGCTGGGTATGTTTTTGAAATCAACGATGATTTAAAAATAAAACCACAAGCTATGATTAAAATGGTTCAAAATGCGCCATTGCAATATGATGTTAATGTAAATGTTTTAATAAAAAATAAAATATGGGCAGGTGTTTCATATAGAAGTAGTTCAGATATTTCTGCATTATTAGGCATTCAACTAACACCACAGTTTTTAGTAAACTATTCTTATGATTACTCATTAACCAAAATTCAAAAATATTCACAAGGTTCTCATGAGATTACTTTAGGATATTTATTTTCATACAAACAACGTAAAGTAGTAACTCCAAGATATTTCTAATTTTATGAATAAGTCATTTCTATTTTTATCTATCATTAGTTTATTTGCACTAGGTAGCAATGCACAGACAGCAGCTATTAATTCTGCAAATAAATTATTTTTCAAAAAACTATATTCTGAAGCCATCCCTAAATACGAAAGTGTATTAAAAAAAGATAGCTCAAATGCAGATGTACTTAATAATTTAGGTGAATGTTACCGTTTAACTAATAACAACAAAGGACAATTAACCTGTTATGGCAAACTTATAAAAAGTGGAAAGGCTGAGGATATACATAAATTATATTATGGACAGGCTTTAATGGAAGCTGGCAGATATGATGAAGCAAAAAAATATGTAGAAGAGTTTAAAGCGGATAGTCGTGGAGAGTTATTTGCTAAAGGGCTCTCGAATCTTCAAAAATTTTCGAAAGATGCAGACGCCTATAAATTAGACACTGTTTCGTTTAACTCAAAATTCGATGATTTTTCAGCAGTAACATTTGCTAACGATAAAATTGTTTTTGCTTCTACAAAAACTAAAACCACTTGGATTACAAGACGTCATGGATGGACAGGTAACAATTATTGCCACATGTATATTACCGAAAAAGATGCGAGTGGCAAATACGAAAAACCAGCAATCTTTTTAGAAGACTTTGCTACTAAGTTTAATGATGGCCCATTTTGCGCATCTAAAGATGGACAAACAATATTTTTTACAAGAAATTCAACTACTAAAAAAACAAAAAGCATTGATGGCTCTCAAAAACTAAGAATATTTCAAGCAACAATCATTAAAGATGATATTCAATCTTTAATGGATTTGAAATTTAACAGCAATGAGTATAATTGTGCGCATCCAGCAGTTAGTGCAGATGGGAAAACATTGTATTTTGCCTCAGATATGGGCGGAGGTCAAGGCGGTATGGATATTTGGTATTGTAAATTAGATGCCAGTGGCGCGTGGGGAACTCCTATTAATTTAGGAGATAAGGTAAACACTAAGGGCAACGAATTGTTTCCATCTATTACTCAAGATAACATTTTATATTTTGCATCAAACGGACATGAAGGATTAGGTGGATTAGATATTTATGAAACAAAAATAAAAGATGATAAAGCAGGCAAAGTGTACAACATGGGTAAACCAGTAAATAGTGAACATGATGACTTCGCGTATAATTTAAACACAGATGCTAAAAAAGGCTTCTTAACTTCTAATAGAAAAACAGGTGGGATGAATGATGATATTTATGCTGTTGAAGTTTTAAGAAAAGTATCAAGAGGAAAAACAGTGAACTTTATTATTAAAAATAAAGAAACACAAGAAGCTCTTCCGTTAACAACCATAAAATTAAATACTGATTCATTTACTACTAATGAAAAAGGAGAATTCCAATTTGTATTAGAAGATGACGTAAACTACAAACTAGCAATTAAAAAAGAAAAATACTTTGACATCGAAGATTCAATTTCTTCAAAATCATCACCTGAAGAAGACGAGTTTACAAAAACCATTGAATTAGAAAAAGACCCTAACTTAACTTTATTAGCAGGTATCTATGATGCTAAAACAGGCGCAGGTATTGAAGGAGTGAGAATAAAAATTAAAGATTTAGCTGTGAGTAATGATTTTGAACTAGTTCAAACTGAAAAAAATGGAGAATATAGAAAACCATTAAAGGGTAAAAAAGTAGGAGATAAATTATTATACTTAGTTACCATTGAAAAAGATGGCTATGTTACCAAAACAACCAACTTTACATATGAAATTAAAAAAGAAGGTGAAATACAAATGAATGAACTGTTAGCCTTAACTATAGGTAAAGTTGAAGTTTGTATGGATTTAGCGAAAATGATTGATATCAAACCAATTTATTTTGATTTAGGCAAAGCTGCTATTAGAAAAGATGCAGCAATTGAGTTAGATAAAGTAGTAGCGGTTATGAAAGAATATCCTGCAATGATTATTGAATTAGGAGCTCATACAGATTGTAGAGGTTCTGCTGCTCAAAACTTAAAATTATCTGGTGCTAGAGCTAAAGCTTCTGCTGAGTATATTGTAAAACAAGGAATTGATAAATCTCGAATTTCTGGTAAAGGATATGGTGAAAGTAAATTATTAAATTCTTGTGCTTGTGAAGGCAAAGTTAAACCATCATGTTCTGAAGATGAGCACGCAAAAAACAGAAGAACAGAGTTTATTATTGTAAAATTGAAAAACTAATACAGTAATCACTTCAGTTATTGTCAGGCGAAGGTACAAAATGTC
>JBBIUW010000176.1:0-6008 GCA_037440045.1 Sphingobacteriaceae bacterium | reverse complement strand
ATGTTTTCTTAGCGTCTTTATTAAATGTAGATTTAATAAGCAACATATTGTTATCTAAATTTAAAATGCCTTCATAAATAGAGATTAGCATTTTTTCTTCAGGAACATATAATTTTTTGCTACACAAATAATCATTGTTTTCTTTAAATCCTTGCAACTGTAATTGCATCCCATCTTTGAAAGAATAAGCTTGATTTAAAATGTATTTTTTACCGTAATTTTCAAGATATTCGATTTCAGGATCTTCTATTGAAGTTGAAGAACGTCGCTCTCCAACCTGAAAATTATAAGTTTGAGAAAAATAATTGGATGAAATAATTACTGCAAAAAATAAAAAAACTGATTTCATAAAGTAGATTTAAAAAATAATATTAATAAAAGTCTCTACTAATTTACTGAATAATTTCAGTAAACAAGCATCTTATGACCAGAAGAAACCATCTAATAAATAATATTAAACTTTTGTTTTAGTTAAGATTATTTGATTATAAACCCCATCCCATAAAACAATTCGTCTTTTTAATGATTCAATAGTTGCTTGTTTTACCTCATTCCACTTTAACTCATCATTGCCACAAAGGTTTTCGGTCATTTTTAATGCTAAATGACTGTGATGGTCGCCATCAACTTCAATATGTCGCTCCAAATAATATTTAAAAATAGAAATGTCATCAGGGAATTTTTCATGAATATCGTTAATCATTGACATAAACATGCCTGGGATTAAATCTTCACGCCCAAAAGTGAAAATAGCAGATTGTAAATAATCTTTTTGACTGTTTATGATTTCAAAAGTAAAATTTACAAATTCCATGGCTTCATTAGGAATTCTAGCTTTAGTAAATGCCGAATTAAAATCTCGTGTTTCTTTTAAGATATCTATAAAACTATTTAATTGCGTTGTATTGGCTCCACATTGTTTCATGGCATCTAAATACAACTCAAAATGACTCTTTCTGTTACCGTGCATATCAACATCACATTCTTCTCCAACAACAATTTCATTAATTAAAAACCTTGTATCTGCATTTCCTTTGGGGAACCAAGGTACAGAGGTACACGTTAAGCTATTTTGTAACGATTTTAAAAGAGACATAAAATCCCAAACCGCATATACATGAAACTGCATAAATAGTTTTAAATCATCAATATCACTAATCACAGAATACACTTTATGATTCATGATTTCTTGACGCAAGGGTTCAATTGCGATTTTAATATTTTCTATATGTGAATTCGAGTTCATAATTTGTTTATTCTACATAAAAAGCTAATCCTTTTAAATATTCACCTTCTGGAAAATTAGGAGTAATCACATGATCAGCTGGTTGAGATAATGTATGCAGTAATTTTAAGTTTCGTCTGGATTCAATTGCGGCAGCAGTAACCGTATTGTAAAATAATTTTTTATCAATAACCCCCGAACAAGAAAAAGTAAATAAAATACCTCCCTTTTTAATATTTTGCAAAGCCATTTGATTTAGACGCTTGTAACCAATAACTGCATTATGAGACACGTCTCTGCTTTTAGCAAAAGCTGGTGGATCTAAAATAATAATATCATAGTTTTTGCCTTGATCTTTTAAATAATCAAAGGTATCTACTGCAAAACCTTTATGATTAGTAGCATTATTTAAAACTGCATTTTTATCGCATAATTCAATTGCTTTGGCACTTGAATCAACAGAATGAATGATTTCACAATTATTTTTAGCAGCATACATAGAGAAACCTCCTGTATATGAAAACGTATTTAACACGCGTTTTCCTTTGCTGTATTTACCCAATAATTCTCTATTATCACGTTGATCGATAAAAAATCCAGTTTTTTGACCATTGATAAAATCAATATAAAACTTTACATCATTTTCAACCACAATTAATTCTTCGTTACAGGAGCCAAACAAAAATTCATTTTTTAATGCAGCCGAATAATTATTTGGCAACGTTTCTGAACTTTTATCGTAAACACTTTTTAATGATGAGGCATATACTTTTTTTAATGCCTCAGTAATATCTAATCGGCATTTGTGCATACCTATGCTATGCGCCTGAAAAACGACATGACCATTGTAGTAATCCATTATTAAACCTGGGCAGCCATCTCCTTCACCAAACACCAAACGATATACATTTGTATTTGGATTATCAGCTAAATTGAGAAATTGACGGTACAAAAAAGCTTTCTCAATTTTTTTAACCCAAAAATCAATATTTATTTGTTGTTTACTAAACGAAATAATTCGTCCTGTAATACTTCCTTTTTGGTATTGAGCCATACCAAGAAACTGTTGTTTAGCGGAATACACTTCCACAACATCGCCATCAGCAATGCCCGAATCTTGTGTTTTAATTGCACCCGAAAAAATCCATGGGTGAAAGCGAAGAACTGGCAATTCTTTGCCATTATGTAAGGTAAGTCTTGGATATTCTGTCATACTACAAATGTATTGTTATTATTAGTTTTTGTAGCCAATTAAACCTAATTTTTTATTTAAATTAGCAAACAAATTCAAGTTTAAGATTTAAGCCAAAAACTTTTAACTTATTACTTTTAACTTATTATTAAATATGACAACTTCTGAAATTAAATTAAAAATAACCGTAGACGAAAATCACCTGCCACAAAAAATAGAATGGGCTGCTCCAGATGCAAATGAAGGAAGTGTTTGCAAGAGTATGATGCTGGCTCTTTGGGATGAAAAAGAGAATAATACAATGCGTATTGACTTATGGACGAAAGACATGAGTGTAGATGAAATGAAAAAATTTTTTCATCAAAATATTACAACCTTAACTGATACTTATTTGAGAGCTACTGGCGACGAAGCTACTGTAAAAGAGCTAAGAGAATATATGAGTGGTCTTGGGAAACGCATGGGCGTTTTAGCTAATAACTAGTTCTAATTCCAGTTTAATGAAAAGTTGCTTAAGTATATTATGTCTTTTAATTTATTTGAGCAGCTTTTCTCAAAAAAAGGAATTCAACGTCCAAAAAAAATATACGGTTGCTCAAGCTTTAAAAGACATTGATTATACAGAAAAGTATCTTACAAAATTTCATCCCGACCCATACAAATATATCAGTAAAGACTCTTTACATGCTTTTATTGAAAAGACAAAAGCAAAAATAGATAGTCCTTTAACGGAAATGCAACTTCGCTTTTATATCAAACGAATTGTTGCTAAAATAGGATGTGGACATACAGATGTAGCAGCTTCTAAGCAATACACCAAAGCTCTAAAAAAATTTAACAGACCTCTTTTACCTATAAATGCTTTTGCTCTTGATTCTAATAAATTATTTATACTAAATAATTTATCAACTGACACAACTATAAAAACTGGTGACGAAATTTTAAGTATTGATCATCATAGCACCCAGCATATTTTAAACTCTATTTTTTCGGTATATACTTCTGATGGTTATAACGAAACTTATAAGAAACAAGGAACAAGATACAATTGGTTTAAATATTATTATTCATTTTGCTATGGATATAAATTACAATATCAACTTACAGTAAAGCATAAAGATAGAAGCGTTACAAACTATACCCTAAACGCACTATCTTCTAAAAAAGACACCGTCATCCTTCCTAAAAAAGATTCAGTAGCCTATTTAATAAAAACTAAAACCTGTAAATATTCTATTTTAGATAGCAGTAAGTCCATTGCTGTAATTGACATTGATGGATTTAAAGGAAGACATTGGTATCGCTTTTTCAGAAGATCATTTAAAGATATTGAAGACAAAAAAATTAAACATTTAGTAATAGATTTACGCGACAATGGTGGCGGACAAATACATGAAGGATTAAAGTTTTTGTCTTATATCATACATGAAAATTTATTTTTACCATTTGACAGAAAACCAAATCTATTAGCATTAAACCCTAGATATAAAATGGATTTAGCGAGTAGATTTGCGCCATTTGCTTTTTGCACCATGATGCCTCAACGACCAAAAAATGGAAGATTACGCCATTACTTTGTCACCTTCCCCAAAAAGATGCATGCATTTAAAGGGCAGGTTTATGTATTAACAAACGGAAAGTCTTTTTCAATGAGTGCTGTGGCAGCAAGCTATTTAAAGTATAAAGCTAATGCTACTGTTGTTGGAGAAGAAACTGGTGGCAATGTTGCAGGTAGTAATGCCGTTATAAGCGGTAAAATAATTTTACCAAACTCACGAATTCAAATTCTAATACCTATGTATCATATATATCATGACATTGAGGTTAAAAATGATGGGCATGGTATAATGCCCAACTATCATACAAAATACAGTAAGGAAGATGTATTAAATGGAGTAGACCTTGATTTAATAAAAGTTTTAGAATTAGTCGAGTAATTAACTAATGCTATTTCTTACTCGCTGACTAAAATCTCTTAGTGCTTGATTAAAAGGAGTTCCTTGCTCCATTTTTTCTTTAATATAAATAGAGGCTAAAACATGAGTCAGGCATTCTCCCTCGTCTTTACCTTCAACATCAATAGCAGGTTTCTGTTCTTCTAACATTGCTTCTTCAGCAGATTGAAGCTGAGCTAAAGAATAAAGTTCTACTAATTTTTTAATAACTGGTATTTGCATAGAGTTTACGAATTAAATACGAATGTACGAATCTGGGTTTGTTACTGTGTGATATATTACTTACTAATATACTAATCTATATATGTATTTGCGTTTACTAGTTTACATTCTATTAAGCTAACTCATACATAGATTAGTATATTCGTACAAAATTGGTATTTATATTCTTAAATCGTCAATCATTTTTTGTAAATACTCCTCTTTGCTTGTGGCAGTTCCTTCTAATAAAACACCATTTTTAAAACTTGCCAAATACGGCAAATTATCTACTCCTCCCATTTTACGAGCATTTTCATTTTCCTCAGCATTCACTTCTAAAAATAAAATATCAGAATTTGCCTCATCATTTGAATGACGTTTAAATTTAGGAGCAAATAGTTTACAAGAGCCACACCAGTCGGCATAATACTTAACAACTACTTTATCATTATTTTGAATCAGGTCTTGAAAATCTGCATCTGTGCTTAATTGTACCATAAGAATTACTTTAATTTTTGAAGTATAAATTTAACAGTTAATAATAAAAATAGTTCAATAAAATATCATTTTTTAAAAACAAAAAAGCCTCCCACTATTCAGTGGAAGGCTTTAAAAAAGGATAATAGAATTATTTAGTTACTACAACTTTTAGTTTAGATTGTTTACCTACTAAGAAATAAATTCCGCCTGATAAAGAAGTTACTCTATGTGAGAAATTATTACTTTGATTTAATTCAACAGTTTCGATAACTTGACCTAATTCATTTGAAATAGCGACAACATCAGCCTTTTGAGATTGAATAGTAAATTCGCCATTATTAGGATTAGGGAATAAAACGATAGGATTAGTAAAATTAATTTCCTCGATACCAGTACAAGGGGAAACAACCACTTGAACAGTAGCAGAAGCAGAACAACCGTTTCCATCAGTTCCTGTTACAGTATAAACATTTGTAGCAGAAGGGATAAAAGATACTCCATCAGTTACACTATTTGTCCAAACATATGATGTAGCACCAGAACCAGATAATGTAACAGGGTTACCAGTACAAACATTAGAAGCTGTTGTATTTGCTGATATTGTTGGCAAACTATTTACAGTTACAGATACTACTGCTGTATTAGAACAAGAACCAGAAGTACCAGTTACAGTATATGTATTTGTTGATGTTGGTGCAAAAGCTACACCATCAGACACTCCACCTGTCCAAACATAAGAAGATGCTCCACCTCCAGTTAAAGTAACATTAGAGCCCGCACAAATAGATGTTGATGATGTACTTGCAGTTACTGTAGGTAAATTATTTACTGTTACAGATACTACTGCTGTATTAGAACAAGAACCAGAAGTGCCTGTTACAGTATATGTATCTGTTGAAGCTGGTGCAAAAGCTACACAATCAGATACTCCTCCTGTCCAAACATAAGAAGATGC
>JBBIUW010000175.1:0-6033 GCA_037440045.1 Sphingobacteriaceae bacterium | reverse complement strand
AACTATTATTGAAATAATTAAATTTATTTAATTTACAATCCTCACCTACTTCATCAATTGTTCCGTTATTATTATTATCTATTCCATCATTCACATTTGCTAATGGTCCTCTTAAAATTTTAAAACCTTGTGCTGGTATATAACTACAATAACCTTGCATTCCTGGACCTGTACATTGATCGTAGGTATTACTATTATAAGCAAATCCATAATTATCAGTCACATTACTGCCTATATAATCGTCTCGATAAAATCCTAAATCCACATCACTCCACATACTTACGTAAACATCATGATAATTATTTGACGAACGATTGATAATTTTATAATCATAAAAAGTAGTATAAGTTAATTCAGGTTTTCCGCTAACCACAGTTGGGCAACCATAAGCATAAGCCATTCCATGCACCTCAATTCCCATTGGTGTAAAAGAGGTACTATGAGCTGCCAACTTATCATTATAAATAAAATACAAAGTTTGATCTCCTTTAATTTTAGGATAATCGCCATCATTTGGATTGTAAATTCCATCTCCATTATAATCAACAAATGGCGCTAAATTACGAGCATGGGCTCCGTTACCATGTGCTGGCCATGTTAACATATCTGGCGTGGCTACAACACTACCGCTATTAAATGCATTAATAAACGTATTGATATCTGTATAACTTACTTTCCAAATCTTATCATAATTTTTAGAAGTTAGAGTATCAATTGTCGCATTAATCGTATCTAATGGTCCTGGCCAAAAATCTACGCCACTTTGTCTATACGTTTGAGCTGCTCCATGTAATTGATTTCCTGCATCCAATCCTCCAATCCATAATGCTGAAGCAAAATTTGAATTTTTACCGCTTCCTTTTGGAACTTCATACAAAGCATTACCTGTACCACCAATATCCCAATGCATATCACCTCTGTTAGCAATGCCGGCTCTTACATTATTAATGTCTAATGTTTTAAAGTTGTTTGGATTTACTGCCCCCAAAGGCATTGTATAATTAGTTGAATCAAAACTATAATAAACTTTTGGAGTAGAATATGTAACAGAAAGACTTCCTTGTGATATTAATATCTTTGCTCCTTCTCTTTCTACAAAATCTCCTAAAATATATGTTGATACTGGGTAATAATATTGATATACTTCGTTATTAGGAGCTAATTCAGTTAGTCCGCTTCTTGTTCCTGAAGAAGTGACTCCCGTTGAGTGTTTAAATACTATTCCATTATGCAAGCCTGCAGTTATATCAATAATCGTATTAGGAATTGTTGAACCAAAAAGCACATACATACTATTGGCATTGTCAAATGTTGCACCTGTATATTTTAAAATCCCAACATTAGTTGTACCCAACCATTTAGCATTTTGACTATCAATAAAAATGCAATTAATATTCCCTGGAAGACTAAAAATATTATTGTTTAAATAACTTGTAACCGTAAAAGCACTATTGATATTAAACTGAACTAATCTATCTTTTCCTCCTAACCAAATCAAATTAGATGTTTCTGCTTTTATACTAATAATTGTATCACTTGGAAGTTTACCATTTCCTACACTATAATTTGTAAAAGTAACACCATCAAAACGAGATAATCCTGATTTTGTTCCTACATAAATTTGATTACCAACTGATTCAATACATGTAATTGAGTTTGTTGGCAATCCATTTGTAGTATTATAAGTTGTAAAATTGATTCCATTAAATTTCACTAATCCCATATTAGTTCCTATCCAAATATTTCCAGAATTATCCCCAGCTAAAGCAGTAATAGTATTAGAAGGTAATGCGGGAATCGATGTAGAGTTATATAATGTCCAATTTGCATTATCGTATTTTAGTAATCCTGCATTTGAGCTAGGACCTAAAGTTCTAAAACCAATCCACTTATTATTGGCGTTATCAACAAGAAAAGCTGTTTCGTTTTTTAATGTACCAACTATACCAACATTTGTAGTATAGGTTGTAAACCCATTTTGTGCTTTTGCTGTGTATAATGATAAACAGCTAAAAAGTAGTAGTAGTTTTTTCATAACAAATAGTTTTAGTTAAGCATAAAGTTAACTAAGAAATTGTACTAAATTTTAACAATTGAGTAACTGGTTACTTTTTTCTAATAACTGGTAGAAACTAGCCCATAATTGTTAAAATCCTTTAAGATAATAAACGTTAAAACGCATCATGTTGTTAACATATTTTAACAAGCCTAAAATAACGGAAACCCCTACCATTACTAAATTTGCCTTGCTTGTATTAAACTAAAACACTTATGGTAGTAGACATTAGAGAATTGAATGAACGTATTCAGCGTGAAAGCGCGTTTGTAGATGTATTAACATCTGAAATGGATAAAGTAATTGTGGGTCAAAAACACATGGTTGAACGTTTATTAATTGGGTTATTGAGTAACGGTCATATTTTATTAGAAGGTGTTCCTGGACTTGCTAAAACTTTAGCCATCAATACTTTAGCAACCTGCATCGATGCTAAATTCAGCCGTATCCAATTTACTCCAGACTTATTACCAGCTGATTTAATTGGAACCATGATTTACAATCAAAAACAAGAGCAATTCTCGATTCGTAAAGGACCTATTTTTGCAAACTTTGTTTTAGCTGATGAGATTAATCGTGCTCCTGCAAAAGTTCAATCGGCTTTACTAGAAGCCATGCAAGAAAAACAAGTAACCATTGGCGAAGAAACATTTAAATTACCTAATCCGTTTTTAGTATTAGCTACGCAAAACCCTGTTGAGCAAGAAGGAACTTATCCTTTACCTGAAGCTCAAATGGATCGTTTTATGTTAAAAGTAGTAATTACCTACCCTACTCGTGAAGACGAACGTAAAGTAATTGCAGCGAACATTTCTCGTCAGGGAATGCCAAAAGCAAACATTGTTTTAAAACCTGAAGATATTTTAAATGCAAGAAACGTTGTGAAAGATGTTTACATGGACGAAAAAATTGAACGTTACATTGTTGACATTGTTTTCGCTACACGTTTCCCTAAAGAATATAAATTAGACAAATTCGCACCATTAATTTCTTATGGAGGCTCTCCTCGTGCTAGTATTAATTTAGCATTAGCTGCAAAAGCTTATGCATTTATTAAACGCAGAGGTTATGTTATTCCTGAAGATGTTCGCGCCGTTTGTTTAGATGTAATGCGCCACCGTATTGGATTAACATACGAAGCAGAAGCTGAAAACATTACAACTGAACATATCATTAATGAGTTGTTAAACGCTGTTGAAGTACCATAGTTGGATTTTAGAAATAAGAAGCGAGAAGTGAGATTTAAAAATTCACTTCATAAATCTTAAATCATACATCTTAAATCAAAAAATGGAAACCGCCGAATTACTAAAAAAAGTACGTAAAATCGAAATCAAAACGAAGGGTTTGAGTAACCAGATTTTTTCTGGTGAATACCACTCTGCGTTCAAGGGTCGTGGTATGGCTTTTAGTGAAGTACGTGAATATACACCAGGCGATGATGTGAGAACGATTGACTGGAATGTTACCGCTCGTTTAAGAACTCCTTATGTAAAAGTATTTGAAGAAGAACGCGAACTAAGCGTGATGATTTTAGTGGATGTAAGTGCTAGTGGGCATTTTGGAACACAAAAACAATTCAAACAAGATTTAATTACTGAGTTGTGTGCGGTTATTGCTTTTTCTGCTTCACAAAATAATGATAAAATTGGTGTCATCTTTTTTAGTGATAAAATAGAAAAATTTATTCCACCTAAAAAAGGCAAATCACACATCTTAAGAATCATTCGTGAGCTCATCAATATTGAACCAGAACAATCAGGAACAAATATTGAGCTTGCTCTGAAGTATTTAACTAATGTTATTAAAAAGAAAAGCATCTGTTTTTTAATCTCAGATTTTAAAGACAATAACAACTATTCTGACGCAATGAAAATTGCAAACAGAAAACACGATTTAGTTGCTTTAAGAATTAACGATAAACATGAAAACACATTACCAGATGTTGGCTTAATTAAATTAAAAGATAACGAAACAGGAAAATTAATGTGGGTAGACACAAGCGATAAAGCTTTTAGAAAACAATTTGAGCTTAACCATTTAAAGTATGAAGCGCAATTAAAAGATACTTTCACAAAAAGCGGTGTTGATTTTACAACCATTCATACTCACGAAGGATATATTAAACCGTTAATGACTTTATTTAAAAAGAGATAATGAAAATAAAACATTATATATTATTTATCTTTTCGTTTTTAGCATTTACAATTGCTAAAGCTCAGACAGCTCCTATTGAGGTTCATGCTGTACTCGATTCTACTTCTATTAGAATTGGAGCTCAAACTAAATTAGATATTTACGTTAATTACGACGCATCAACTCAAAAGAATATTGATATTCTATGGCCTTTAATTGAAGATACAATTAAGAAAGGAATTGAAATAGTGAGTACTACACAAATAGATACCACAATTCCTAATAAAAATAAACCTAATATCATTCAACAACATATTCAGTTTACTGTCACATCGTTTGATTCTGGCGCTTACTATATCGCACCTTTCAAATTCATTATTAATAAAGATACAGCTAACCCTCTTTTCACAGAACCTTTACATTTATTAGTGAATACCGTAGCTACTGATACTTCTTTAACAAAAGTAAAAGATATTAAAGCGCCTTTTGACGAGCCATTTGATTGGAGATGGTACTTACCATACGCTTATTGGGGCTTAGCAATTTTAGCAGCCATTATTATATTAATTATTGTTATCAGAAAACTGAATAAGAAAAAACCACAGGAAATAATTATTGAACAACCAAAAATTCCTGCTCATGTGACAGCTCTTGAAGCATTAGAAAAAATAAAACAGGAAGCTATTTGGAAAGAAAATAAAATAAAAGAATACTATTCAGCCATTGCAGATACGGTGCGTTTATATATCGAAGAGCGTTTTGGTATCAATGCATTAGAATTAACCTCTGATGAAATTATTAAAATTTTCAAATCTCAAGTTGTAGATTCTGAAAGTAAATCAAAATTAACGCAAATATTAACGCTATCTGACTTTGTGAAATTTGCCAAACAAATTCCAATAGAAGCAGAACATACGTTAACATTAAATAATGCATTTGACTTTGTAAAAGGAACAATGCGAGAAGAACAATTACCAAATAATCAACAAACAGGTGCTTAGTTATTTTAAAGACATACAATTTGCCGAAAAGCATTGGTTCTGGTTGTTCATCATCATACCAGTAATGATTGCTTGGTATATTTATAAATTAAAAACATACGAGGGCGAAGTAATTTATTCATCATTTAATTTATTCAAAGGCATCAAATCTTCTTTAAAAGCAAAATTCAGACATGTATTATTTGTTTTAAGATTACTTTGTGTTTCTCTTTTAATTTTAGCTATTGCCCGCCCTCAATCTCGCAGCAGCTGGAAAGATACTAAAACAGAAGGTATTGATATCGTGGTGAGTTTAGACGTATCCTTGTCCATGCTGGCTAAAGACTTTAAACCTAATCGTATTGAGGTTGCAAAAGAAGTTTTAGGAGATTTTATTGACGCCAGACCGAATGACAAAATAGGCTTGGTTGTATTTGGAGGCGAAGCTTTTACCCAATGTCCATTAACTACCGATCATAAAATTATTAAAAACATGTTTGCCGACATTAAAGCAGGTATGCTTGATCAAGGTACTGCTATTGGTTTAGGCTTAGCGGATGGTGTTGCTCGTGTAAAAGATAGTAAAGCAAAAAGTAAAGTAGTTATTTTAATTTCAGATGGAGTAAGTAACGTTGGTGAAATTGCTCCTTTAACTGCTGCTGATATTGCTAAAACATTTGGAGTTCGAGTATATTGTATTGGTGTAGGAAGCAAAGGGAAAGCTCTTCAACCAGTAGCTTTATATCCTAACGGAGAAATGGAATATGACTATGTAGATGTAGATATTGATGATGCGACCATGACGCAAATTAGTAAAATGACTGGTGGAAAATATTTTAGAGCAACCGATAGAGAAAGTTT
>JBBIUW010000174.1:0-6050 GCA_037440045.1 Sphingobacteriaceae bacterium | reverse complement strand
ATAAACCCAACAACGAAAAAAAAAGATAAAATTCATTTACCTGCACTTTTATCCATTGATACTTTGCATTGTATTAATATTCCTAAAATGGCAGAATTTTACTGCAAAAAAGATACAGCTTATCGATTTAATTTAGATAAGAATAATAAAATAGCAACAATAAAAATTACAGGTTTAAATCCATACGAAATGGAAGCGAGCAGTATAGATTTTTATAAACAACTAATAACAGACTTTAAAACGATAAATGATAATAAAATAAAAAATCTAATTATTGATTTACGTTACTGCTTTGGTGGAAGCCCAGAATACGGAGCTACTCTATTAAGCTATTTAAGTAAAAAATCATTTCATATTTTTGATACATTACATACAGTAATTAATAAAATTCCAACTTATTCAAAATATACAGATTGGACTGCCGCCGATTGGGAAAAAGAGATTCCGCAATTAATAGAACTTAATAATAATCCTCAAGCGAAAAATAGCTGGACGGATTTTAGAGATACTTTGTTTTTGCCAAGTAAAAATTTATTTAACGGATCAATTTATGTTTTGATTAATAGTGATATTCACTCAGCGGCAGCTATCACATCAGCGTTACTGAAACAAAACACAAATGCAATTTTTATAGGACAACCAATTTCAGGTCCTTATAATAGTGGTAATGCAATTGACATGATAACTTTAACTCTTCCTAATACAAAAATAAATATATATATACCTTTAATAAATTATAGTTATGCTATAACTGATTACTTAGGTAAAAGTAAAAAAGGCATTACTCCTGATATTTTTATTACTTCTTCTATAAAAGACATTATAAATAATAAAGATGTTGTGTTAGATAGTACAATATCTTTAATTAAATTGAAAAATTACAGATAATATACATGCTAGTAAACGGTATGGCAGAGAACAAGGTATTTATAAATTTTAGGCATACATTTTTCATTTTAGTAAAAGTGAAAAATGTATGTGTTTTATCAAAATAACTAAAGATGATTAAATATATCATTAAATGTATCAACCGACATTAAGGCTAGTGAAAAATATCATTGAAGTTTTTAGCTTTGTTATAAATATCATATCAACCTAAGTGTAAAAAAATGAATCAAAAAAATAGTATATTTTCCCTTTTTATATTTTTTATTTCAATTTCATTATTCGGTCAACACATTGACACATTAGTTGATGTTGGTGGCTATAAACTTCATTTTAAAATTATAAAAGGCAACGGCACTCCAATTTTATTTGAAGCTGGAAGTGGAGCCTTTAGTTCAGATTGGGACACAATATTACCATCAATATATAATGTTACAGGAACAACACTTATAACATATGATAGAGCTGGGTTTGGAAAAAGTGAATTGAATATAAAAGACACAGCAGTTTTAAATCATGGGATTATAAACGGAGTTAAAGCCCTTGAAGTTGGCTTACAAAAGCTAGGTTATGACAAAAATATTATTTCAGTTTGTCATTCTTACGGCGGTTTTTATTCTACATTATTTGCAGCACGTAATCCTAATAAGGTAAAATATGTTGTAAGACTTGACGCAAATATTGTTGCAGCTTATACTGATGATAATCTGCAAAAATATCATTCTTTTTATGTTGATAAGAAAAAAGGATTAGGAATGTACTATGAAACTGTTAATTTTAAAAACACAGTACTACTGATGCGCAAAACTGAGTTCCCTGTAAACGTTCCCGTTATTGATATTATTGCTGGTATTCCATATCACAATAAAACGCAGGTGCAAATTATTGAATTTGAGAAAGCACATGTTGATTTTGTAAATGCAAGTAAAAATAGACAATTAGTAAAAGCTACTGGAAGTGGACACGATATTAAATTCGACAATCCAAACCTAGTTATCAATGTAATAGTTAAGGCCTTTTTAGCAACTGTTGATGAAAATCAAAAAGCTGAAATATTAAATAAAAATATTGATAATGTAATTGAAAGAGCAAATCTAACGAAAAACGCAGAAAGGAGTTTTTATAATTCAGTTAATAATCTAAATGAATTAGGATATCATTACTTGGAAAAAAATGAAGATAAAAAAGCTTTAGAAATATTTAAATTAAATGTTTTACTATTCCCAAATGACTGGAATGTATATGACAGTTATGGTGAAGCGTTATTAAAAACAAAAAATAATTCAGAAGCAAAAAAAATGTATAAAAAATCATTAGAATTAAACCCAGATAATGATAATGCAAAAGATATATTAAAGTCATTAAGTGATACCAATTAATTATTGAACATGTCAGAAATTACCAGTAATAGGATTGGCAAAATGGCTCTACAATAGTGACAGAAAAAAACATTTGTAACTGCTTATAAATGTTGGGTTTTACTAGCGAAACGGGTGGCGGCTAAAGCATTTTCAAAACTAAGACAACTTATTTCTTTAAGCTCATTAATTTCAAGAATATAGTTGTTTTAGCTTAATATATAACTAAAAATATTTATTTACAACCGTTTTTAACTAGCTCATCAATAGCTGCTTCTTCGCCTAAAGCTTGAGCTTGTTTTAAATCGGCACAAGAACCAGTTAAGTCATTCATGTATTTTTTTAATTTTCCTCTGTAATAAAATCCTCGAGATGATTTAGGATTCATTTCAATAGCTTTGTTTAAATCAGCTAATGCCAATTCATCTTTTTCGGTTTGATAGTAGGCAATACCTCTTTCTAGAATAGATAATTTATAATCAGGGTTTAATTTTAACGATTCATTAAAATCTTCAATAGCACCTGCGTAATCTTTTAAATTGTATTTACTAATACCTCTTTGGTAATAGGTGTCTGTTGATTTTTTAAGTGCTAAAGCACTTGTACAATCTTCAATAACACCTTTGTCATCTTCCTGATAATATTTAGATAGAGCTCTGTAATAATAGGCTTCTTCGAATTTATTATCTTTTTGAAGAGCTGTATTAAAATCTGAAACTGCTTGAGAATACTTACCAGCATAGTAATAATTAATACCTCGTTGAGTATAATGTTTAGCTTGATTTAATTTTAAATCGATAGCAGCATTAAAATCAGGTTCAGCATCTTTGTATTTACCTAATTCGTGTTTTGCTAAACCTCTATTATAATAAGCTTCAGGTTTAGTAGGATCTAACTCAATAGATTTTGTATTATCTGCTAAAGATTTTTCATAATTTTTTAAATCATAATACGAAATAGCTCTATTATAGTAGGCTTTCGCATATTTAGGATCATGAGCAATCACCGTATCATAATCAGTAATTGATTCTTGGTAGCGCTTTAAATTCAGGTAATTTAATCCTCTCCAAAAATAAGTTTCGTAATAGGATTGAAGACTTAAGGCTTTGTTACAATCAGCTAATCCACCTTCAAAATCTTTCAAATAATATTTAGTAATGCCTCTGTAATAGTAGGCGCTTTCATAGTTCACATCAGCATCTACAGCTTGATTTAAAACATCTAATGCCTCTTTATATTTAAAAAGTTCGATGAAAGAAGCTCCTTTGTATGTAAGAGCTTTTGTATAATTTGATTTTAATGAAATAGCTGTGTCAAAATCTGCAATAGCAAGGTTATAATTTAATAATTTGTAGTTACATAACCCTCGACTGTAGTACGCATCTGCTTTTTTTCTTCCAAGATTTATACTATTACTAAAATTTACAATGCCGTCTTTATAATCTTTTAGTTCGTAAGCACATAACCCTCGATTGTAAATGGCAGCAGCATCTTTTGGCTTTTTATATAAGTAAGTTGTATAATCTATGTATGAACCTGCATAGTCTTTATTTTCATATTTTTTAAAGGCATTTGCAAAATCTGGATCAGTTTCATCTTTATCTCGTTGCGAAAATAAGGTAGTTACTGTGAGTGTAAGAAAAAAGATTAATAATTTTTTTGTTTTCATAGTTTTTTTGATTTTGTTAAGCCGATAAAATATCGAGTATTTTAAGCATTTCTGGATTTAGTTCTTCAATATGTTTTACTGCATCTTTAAAAGGCGTATAACAAACTTGTTTATTAACGATGCCAATCATCTCGTTGGTTCTGCCAGCTTGTAAAGCTTTTACAGCATAATAACCCATTAAACTGGCGTTAACACGTTCCATACATGTAGGATTGCCACCGCGTTGTATGTGACCTAAAATAGAAATTCGTATGTCAAATTCTGGCCATTCTAATTTTAATAAATTTCCTATACCAACTGCACCTCCATTTTCGTCGCCTTCGGCTACAATAATAATTCTACTTTTTTTAGTTTGACGCCATGTTTTTTTTCTGTCTAATAATGCTCTTAAATCATTTTTACGTTCTGGAATTAAAATAGCTTCTGCTCCGCAGGCAATTGCACTTCTTAATGCAATTAAACCAGCATCTCTACCCATTACTTCAACAACAAAAATTCTATCATGACTTTCGGCTGTATCTCTAATTTTATCTACAGCATCTACAACGGTATTAATGGCAGTGTCGTATCCTATAGTAAAATCTGTTCCTACTAAATCATTATCAATTGTTCCAGGGCAGCCAACGGTTTTAATAGTTGTGTGTTTTGTAAGTTCTTGCGCACCTCTAAAACTACCATCGCCTCCTATAATCACAAAGCCATCTAATTGATGTTTTTGCAATGTATTTACAGCCATCTGCATGCCTTCTGGAGTCATGAAACGTTTACTGCGTGCTGTTTTTAAAACAGTTCCTCCGCGATGTATGATATTAGATACTTTGCTTTTTGTTAAGTGAATACAGTCATCATCAATGAGTCCTTCGTAGCCTCTGTAAAAACCTACTACATCAATATGTTCGGCACGAGCAGTTCTCACTACAGCTCTGATGCAAGCGTTCATTCCAGGAGCATCTCCACCTGATGTTATTAAACCAATTTTTTTTATCATGATGTTTTATTTTTTTCTAACAGCGTATATATATTCATCTAAAAACTCTCCATTTTTGTAGAGCGTTTTTTCATATTGTCCCTCTAATTTGAATCCGCATTTTTCAACTACTTTTCGAGAAGTGATATTGGTCCCAATAATACGAGCAAATATTCTTATAATATCCATGTTTTTAAAACCGTAGTCAATGATTTGAGGAATAACATTCGTAATAATTCCTTTACCCCAATAGGCTTCACCTAACCAATATCCTATTTCTGCGTTCTTTCTTAAAATATCTGTTTGTAGATGCAAGCCAATACTACCAGCTGGTTTACCGTCTACCACAATGGCAAATATGGTTGATGTATTATTAGATGTAGCAAAGGCGATAAATGTTTTTGCATTTTCTACCGAGTAGGGATGAGGAAATACATCAGCCATAAATTGAGCAACATTTTTGTTATTTGCTAATTTTGCTAAATCTTCTGCATCATCAATATGCCAGGGTCTTAATGTAATTTCCATGTTATTTCTTTTTCTTTCCTAAAATCCAAAATAATAAAACGGGGAGTAAAAATATATCTGCTATAACGGCAATTATAATTGTAATGCAGATTAAAAATCCAAAATAAAAAGTACTTTGAAAATCACTCACCATTAAACTTACAAAGCCTCCCATTAAAATAAATGTAGTTAATAATATTGGTTTTCCTGTTTCAAAATAAGTACGTTTAAAGGCGTATATTAAAGATTTACCATAACCTAATTCTATTTTTAAACGCGATATAAAATGTATCGTGTCGTCGGTGGCCACACCAAAGGCAATACTAAATACTAATGATGTGGCTGCTTTTAGTTCGATGCCAGCAAAACCCATAATGCCTGCAATGATTAAGAGTGGAATTAAATTTGGTAAAATAAATACAAGCACCATTCTCCAACTACGATGTAAGAAATAAGTCAGTATCATAATAACGATAATGGAAAAAATGAATCCTTGAGTCATGTTGGTAACCATATATTCATTGTTTCTGTCAACTAAGTGTGCAGCTCCTGTTATTTTAATTTCAATGTCATTAGAGTTGACGTGTGTTTTTAAAAATTCATTGAAACGTGTGTTTTGCTCATTCACAATATAACTTCCAATATCATTCATTTTACCGCTAAT